>CAZAFS010000015.1:0-22996 GCA_964484165.1 uncultured Opitutaceae bacterium
GCCGACAAGGAGGGTTTCCTGCGCAGCGAGACGAGCCTGATCCAGACGGCGGGCCGCGCCGCGCGCCATGAAAACGGGCGGGTGATCTTCTACGCCGACCAACTCACCAACTCGATCCGCCGGACGCTCGAGATCACGCGCTACCGCCGCGAAAAGCAGCTGGCCTACAACCGCGCGCACGGCATCACGCCCCGCAGCGTGAAGCGCGCGGCCCAGGCCAGCCTGCACACCTACGATGGCACCGAGCGCGGCGCGGAGCCGGCGGCGGTGGCCGAGGGCGCCGACGCGGACGTGGCGGCGGTGATCGCCGAGCTGGAAGACGAGATGCAGGAGGCGGCGACCAAGCTCGAATTCGAGCGCGCGGCGCTGATCCGCGACCAGATTCACACCCTCAAGTCGGGCGACTTCAAGCGCCGGGCCTCTCCGGCTCCACCCGCCGGCCGCAAGCGCGGCAGTGTGGCTGGAAGAGAGGCGGAAAGAAAAAGGCGGTGAGGCGCGCTCCCAGGAGTTTGGCTCGCTAGATATTTGCCAGACAATCATATGCGATGCTTGATCCTCTTGTGATATTCCGGTCTTGAAATGGTCCGATTCTGGTCCATTTTCGGTCCATGCCTAACGCGCTTACAGTTTCGGAAGCCAAGCCCAAGCTCGGCGAGTTGCTCGACAAGGTCGGCAAAGGCCAGGAGGTGTACCTGCGTCGCAAGCATCGGCTCTTCCGCATCGAGGCCATCGCCGAAGTGGAGCCGATCCCGGTCCGGCCGGTTGGGTTCTTCGCGGTCGAAGCGGCCGACCCCATGGTGGCGCTGGCCAACTCCGCGCCCGCCAGCTTCGCGCCTCTCGAATGACAGCGGTGCGCCAATGGGACATTGTGCGCTTCCGGATCCGGCCGAGCGATTCAGACCTTCATCCGGGTGTCGTGGTCTCGGGTGAGGAATGGTGCGCGTCGCCGCACGTGTTCAACCTGAACGTCATCGCCTGCTCAAAGAAGCCGCCCGCCGACGCGCCTCGACCGCATCAGGTGGAGCTAAACAGCGCCGACGGTTTGGATTTCCGCACCACGGCCGACTGCCGGTTCTTCCATATCGTGCCGAAGGAGGGCATCGCCGTGGTGATCGGGCACGTCTCGGCGGAACGGCGGCGCGCCCTCGGCCGCAAGATCAACGAGGTCTTTCGGTTTCAGCTTTAGGAAAAGGCGGTGCCAGAGCTGCCTCAGTTGTTCGCGCGATGATCGCGGAAAAAGAGGACGAGGGGCAGGAAGCCGCGGCCAAGCTCGAGTTCGAGCGCGCGGCGCTCATCCGCGACCAGATTCACACCCTGAAGTCGGGCGACTTCAAGCGGCCGGCCCGGCCGGCACCGCCCGCCGGCCGCAAGCGCGGCCCGGGATCGCGCCCGCGGGGGCCGGACCGCTGAATGGGCGCCGCGGGACGGTGTTGACTCAGATTGTCATTGCGAGGAGTCCCAGCCATGCTGGGACGACGAAGCAATCCAGTCCCTCGACTCCGCTGCGGACCGTGAGCTTGTCGAACGGCTGGATCGCCACGCCACCGCCGCGGCGGCGGGGGCTCGCGATGACAAGGCAATCTGGTACGCCATCCGCGCGATACGCGGATTGACTCGCCCCGGCGCGTGCCATGGGATCCGGGGCGCCGGCGGCGTCGAGGCCCGAGGCCTCCGCCGGGATGCGCCGTTCCTTCCTGCTTCCCATGAAAACGCTGCGGATTTTCATCTCTTCGCCCAGCGACGTACGGTCCGAGCGCGTCCGGGCGTATGACGTGGTCCAGCGGCTGCAGACGAAGTTCCGCGCGTTCATCAAGATCGAGGCCATCCTGTGGGAGGACGAGCCCATGCGGGCCACCGCCTCGTTCCAGGCGCAGATTCCGAGGCCCTCCGAGAGCGAGGTCGTGATCTGCGTGCTCTGGGCGAAGATCGGCACCCGCCTGCCGCAGGATTTCAAGCGGCCCGACGGCACGGTGCCCACGGGGACGGAGTGGGAATTCGAGGACGCCTATGCATCGTTCCGGGCGCGGGGGACGCCGGACCTGCTGGTGTATCGCAAGGCCGCGCCGCCGCAGATCACCGTCACCAGCGACGAGATGCTGGCGGAGTGGCAACGCCAGAAGAAGGCGCTGGACGCCTTTCTCGACCGCTGGTTCCGGGATCACGAGGGCGCGTTCCAGGCTGCGTTCAGCACCTTCAACACCGACGAGGAGTTCGAACGCCTGCTCACGGCGCATCTGGACAAGATCATCAACCGGCGGCTGGAGACCAAGGTGCCGATCAGCTGGACGGAGGGTTCCCCCTTCCGCGGGCTCGACGTCTTCGAGCTGGAACACCAGAAGATTTTCTTCGGGCGCGATCTGGCCATTGCCGAGATCACGGGGCGCCTGCTGGAACAGTCCCGCCGGGGGCGCGTGTTTTTGATCGTCCTCGGCATGAGCGGCTGCGGCAAATCGTCGCTGATTCGCGCCGGGGTGGTGCCGGAGCTGACCCGCGCCGGGGTGGTCCCGGAGGTGGGCTGCTGGCGCCGGGCGATCCTGCGCCCGAGCGAGGCGGGCGGCACGCTGCTGGACGGCCTGGCGGCGGCGCTGAGCGCGGAAAAGACGGCGCTGCCCGAGCTCGGCCAGCTCGGCTACAACGTGGAGCGCCTGGCCGCCTGCCTGCGGGACGCCCCGGCCCACGCGGTGCCGCTGGTGGAAGCCGCCCTGACCAACGCGGCGCGGCGGTTTGCGCAGGACAACCTCCGCACCACGCCGCCGGAGGCGCGGTTCATCCTCGTCATCGACCAACTGGAGGAGGTGTTCACCAGCGAACGCTTCGCCGCCGCCGAGCGGGTGGCGTTCATCCGCGCCCTGTCCGCGCTGTCCCGCAGCGGGCTGGTGTGGGTGATCACGACGATGCGGAGCGATCTGTACGCCCACTGCGCCGAGATCGAGGAGTTCCGCGCGCTGAAGGGCGACGACGGACAGTATGACCTGAGTCCGCCCAACGTTTCCGAGGTGGGGCAGATCATCCGCATGCCGGCGCTGGCCGCCGGGCTGAGTTTCGAAACCCATCCCGAGACCCACCAGAAGCTCGACGACGCCCTGCAGGAGGAAGCCAGCCGGAACCCGGAGGCGCTGCCCCTGCTGGAATTCTGCCTGGACGAGCTCTACAAGCTGCAGACGAAGGACCACGTCATCACCTGGGAGGCCTACGCCCGGCTCGGCGGTCTGAAGGGGGCGATTGCCAAGCGGGCGGAAGACGTGTTCGGGGGGCTGTCCCCGGCCGGCCGGGACGCGTTTGCCCCGGTGCTCACCGCGCTGGTGACGATGGAGGCGACGGCCACCCGCCGCCTGGCCCGCCGCAAGGATCTGGTCGTCAACCCGGGCGCGGAGGAGCTGGTGACCGCCTTTGCCAAGGCCAATCTGTTCATCACCGACGTCGACCAGGCGGGCGAGGCGGTGGTGACCGTGGCCCATGAGGCGCTCATCGACTCGTGGCCGCGCGTCCAGGAATGGGTGCAGGAGAACCGGGACTTCCTGCGGCTGAAGACGCGGCTCGCCCAGGCGGCGCATCGCTGGCGGGAAACGAGGCGGGACAGCGACTTTTTGCTGCCGGAGGGGAAACCGCTGGCCGAGGCCGAGGACGCGCTCCGGAAGCGGCGCCCGGAGCTCGAGGAGGTGGAATTCATCCTGGCCTCGGCCCGGCACGCCGCGCGGCGGCGGCGGCGGCGCTGGCTGGCGGTCGCCGGCGTGGTGACGCTCGTGCTGGGCGTGATCTTTGGCTCCATCATCAAACAGAAGAACGACGCGTTGAAAGCCCAGGCCGAGGCCCAGCGCGCGGCCAGCAAGACCGACTTCACCTTCGCCGCCGACGAGATGGCCCGCGGCAATCTGCCGGTGTCGCTGGCCTACCTGGCCGACGCCCTGCGCAACCAGCCGACCAACCAAGGCGCGATGGCGCTGTGCATTGCCGAGCTGCGCGATTCGCCGCTGCCGCTCGTCGCGGTCATTCACGGCGAAGAGGTGCAGGACGCCGAGTTCAGCCCGGACGGCACCCGATTCGTCACCGCATCTGCCGACGGCACGGCGCGGATCTGGGACGTGGCCACGGGCAAGGAGACCGGCCCGCCGCTGCAACCGGGGCCGTCGGAAAACGGAAAAGGCGCGCCCAAGACCTGGGTCCACACCGCGGAGTTCAGCCCCGATGGCCGCGAGATCGTGACCGCTTCCTGGGACGACTACGCGCGGCTGTGGGACGCCCAAACCGGCCAGGAAGTCGGTCCGCCGCTGAAGCACGGCGGCCGGGTGGTGACCGCCCGTTTCAGCCCCGATGGCTCGCGGGTGGTGACGGCGTCCTATGACCATACGGCGCAGATCTGGGACGTGCGAACCGGGAAGCCGGCCGGGGCTGCGATGCCCCATGACAAGGTCGTCTGGACCGCCTGTTTCAGCCCCGACGGCACGCGGGTGCTCACGGCCTCAGCCGACAAGCGGGCGGGGGTTTGGGATGCGGTGACCGGGAAAAACCTTTCCTATCTGGTGCAGCATGGCGACGAGGTGAACATCGCGGCGTTCAGCCCGGACGGACGCTGGATCGCCACCGGATCGGATGACCACAAGGCGCAAATCTGGGATGCGCGCAGCCTGCAGCCGGTGGGCAAGGCCATGGAAAATCATGCTCCGGTCAATTACGTGAGCTTCAGCCCGGACAGTCGGACGCTGGTCACCACGTCGTCCGACATGCACGCCTATTTGTGGGCCGTGCCCTCGGGCGAGCCGGTGGGGCAGGCGATGCCGCATGACGGCGTGGTGCGCTCGGCCAAGTTCAGCCCCAACGGCCGCTGGGTCGTGACCTCCTCCTACGACCGGACGGCACGGGTCTGGGATGCCCACACCGGCCTGCCGCTCAGCCCGCCCATGCGCCACAGCCGTGCCGTCTACATGGCCACCTTCAGCCCGGACAGCACCCTGGTGGCCACCGCCTCATTCGACCACATCGGCCGCATCTGGGCGTGGCATGCCCTCCGGGGCCTGCCGGTGATCACCCAGACGGGACCCATGCGCCCGGCGTCGTTCAGCGCCGACGACCGCGCGATCGTGACGGCGGCGAACGACGGCGCCCAGATCTGGGACGCCGCCAGCGGGCTGCCGGCGGGCGCGCGAGTGGATCGGGAGGGCAAGCTGGTGCAGGCAACCTTGAGCGCCGATGGCCGGCGCCTGCTGACGGTCACCCCGGACGCCGCCCGGATTTGGGACGCGAAGACCGGAACGCGCGCGGGACCGGACCTGACGCCGGCGGACCTCGCGGTACCGATGCTGGGCGCCAGTTTCAGCCCGGATGGCAGCACGATCATGACCGTGTCCGCCGGCGGGATTGCCTTGTGGGACGCCGTGACGGGACAGCGCCGGGAGCACGGGACGGTCCGCCCGGGAGGCACGGTGATGACGGCCCGGTTCAGCCCGGATGGCCGGACCATCGCGACCGGCACCTACGAGGGGCTCGTGCGGCTGTGGAATACCCAGACGGCCGGTGGCGTGGGCGAGGTGATGCAGCACAACGGTCCGGTGGTGAACGTCCGTTTCAGCGCGGATGGCCGCTGGCTGGCGACCGCCTCGCGGGACCACACGGCGCGGACGTGGGACGCCCAGACCGGCGCCTCGGTGGCCACGATGAGCCAGGACAACTGGATGAACGACGCCGAATTCAGTCCGGACGGGCGCTGGCTCGTGACCGCCTGCGTCAGTGGCGATGCGCAGGTCTGGGATGCCCGCGCGGGCGTGCCGGTCAGCCAGCTGATGCGCCACAAGGGCTCCGTCGTCACCGCCCATTTTAGCCCGAACGGGCAATGGGTCGTCACCGCTTCGAACGACGGCACCGCCCAAGTGTGGGAGGCGCGCACCGGCGTGGCCGTGAGCCTGCCGCTGCAACACCAGAAACCGGTGGTCAGCGCGCGGTTCAGCGCCGACGGCAACTGGATCCTGACCGCGGCGGAGGACGGCACGGCGCGGGTCTGGGAGGCTCCGTTTGTCGCCGGCGAGGCTCCGCCGTGGCTGGGCGAGCTCGCCGAGGATGCCGGGGGCATGTGCCTGGACGGGGCCGGCGTGCTGCAACCGACGCCGCGCGGTGCCGCCGGTTTGCGCGAACAACTCAGCCACCTGACGGGAGCGGATGAAGTGGCACGCTTCGGGCGATGGTTTGCAGCCGATCCCGACGCCCGCCCGCTTTCGCCGCGGGGGGATTAATTTGTGGCCGCGGCGGGCGGCTGACCCCATGCTGTGCTCGTGAGACGCATCATCGTGATGCTAGTGGCGCTGGCCGCCGCCGCCGCGGCGTCGCTCGTGGGTGCAACCTGGATGATGCGGGCCGCGGCCCGCGGGCGGACCTATGCGGACCCGCACCTGATTCCGCATCGTCACGTGGGCTTGGTCCTTGGATGCGCCCCGCGGTTGGCGGATGGAGCCCGCAATCCGTTCTTCCGGTACCGGATCGAGGCCGCGGCCGAACTCTTTCGGGCCGGCAAGGTCGACGTCCTGCTTGCCAGCGGCGAGACCCTGGCCGGCGGCTATGACGAGTCGGCTGAACTGAAGGCGGGTCTCATTGCCGCCGGCGTGCCGCCGTCCAGGATCTTCTGTGATCCGGGCGGAGCCCGCACGCTGGACTCGGTCGTGCGTGCCCGGGAGGTGTTCGGACAGCGCATGGTCACAATCATCACCCAAGCGTATCACATTCGCCGGGCGCTCTTCCTCGCCGCCCACCGCGGCGTTGACGCGATCGGGTTCAGTGCCACCGATCTGGCCGTCCGTGACAGCCTCTGGATTCACGCGCGCGAGCCGCTGGCCGATGCGGTCGCGGTGCTTGACGTGCTCCTGTCCCACCCGTCGCCGCGCGCCCCCGGTCAGCCGGTCACGATCCCCTGACGCATTCAAAAAAGGCGGCGTTAAGCGAGTAGGACGCTGCCACCACCCGGAAGCGGAGGCCGCTTTCGGCCATGAATTCCCGGAACGCCCGCGGTTCATGCTCCGGACGGGAGAGATCGCCGAGGAAGAGGAAGGCGCCCGGGGTGATCTGCGGTTGCAGCTGGCGCAGGACATATCGGGTGGAAGTGTAGAGGTCGGCGTCGAGCACGATCACCAGCACCTCGTGCGCGGGCAGACGGTACGAAGGCAGAACCTCGGCAAACCGGCCCTTGAAAAACCGGACCCGCGGATCATCGATCCGCGGACTCGCCCCTTGGAGGTCGAATGTGCCTTTGACGTACGGGCCGTCGACGTCGAAGTCCTCCGGCAGGCCCTCGAAGCTGTCGAAGCCATGCAGCCTGGATTCCGGGTGCCGCAACGCGCCGGACCAATAGCGCATGCTGGCTCCGCGGTAGACTCCGAACTCGAGATACAACACCGGCCGGTCACGAACCCGGTCGGCCACCGCCGCGAAGACGGCCGCCCGGTTGGCAACCCGCCGTTTGGTCCGGAAGCCGTTTGCCTTCATCCAGCGTCCAAGCCGGAGGTAGTTCACCACCATTTGCAGCCGATGCAGCGTGCCGGCGGAAATTTGCGCCCCGCATGCCGTGAGGAGCTGCTTGAAACGTTCAAAAAGCTCTCGCTTCATCGATGTTGGGCGGGTGCGCGACGACAGCGTGATAGCCACGATCGCGCCTGGTGCGCTACCCGCTTCCCGTTCAGCGGCCGTCCTCGGCGGCACAATTCGCCGCCGCTGCCCGCGGCACGCGGCCTGGCGCCCCGGCGGAGACGCCGGCCGGCAGGGCAGGCAGCCGCATCATCTCGGTGACCGTGACGAACGAGTAACCCGTGTCCCGGTAGTGCTGCAGGATCCCGTCCGTGGCCCGGATGGCTTGCGCGCGGTCGACCCCCAGCCGCCGGTGATCGCCGTCGTGCAACTGGATCACTTCGCCGCCGCGGATACGCGCGGTCAACGTGCTCACGATGCTTTGGGCGGACGCGGCCTTCCAGTCGTAACAGGCCGCCCGCCACATGACCGGCGTCATGCCGCGCGCCCGCACCACCGCAAGGATGCGGCGGCTGCGCCGGCCGAATGGCGGCCGGAACAGCGTCGGCCTCGCCCCGGTCGCGTCTTCGATCGCGCGGCTGGCGCGGTCCAGCTCACCCTCGAGTTGCGCGGGCGACAGCGCGGTGAGGTCGGGATGGGTGTGGGTGTGATTGCCCACGGCGTGGCCGGCTGCCACCAGGGAGCGGGCGATCGCCGGCCGGGCCGCGACGAATTGCCCGATCAGAAAGAAGGTGGCCCGGGCGCCGTGCTTCGCCAGCACCTCCAGCAGCTGCGACGTGTACGGTTCGTTGGGGCCGTCGTCGTAGGTGAGCGCCAGCTGGCGGGTGCCCGGGGGCAGTCCGGTGAAACTTGCCCCGTGCCAGCCCGACGCCGCCAGCCGGAGATGCAGGGCCAGCCGCAGGCGGCCGATCATCGCGCCGAATCCCGCCCGCCCGGCGGACGAATCACTCGCCATATCCGATGGGGGTTTCACGCGGCCGCCACCGCCGCCTTACCTGGGATCCGCTGGCATCGTGCCCGTGTGGTAGCGGCGGAAGAATCCTCCCGCAAGCAGATTGTCGGGGAACCTCGCCGGCGGCCGCGGCCGTTCAGGCGGTTGTCCCGCCCAGCGCCGCAGCGAGTTCGTCCGGCGTGAAAGGCTTGGGCAGGATGTAATCGACGTGCAGCTCCTTGAGGGCGCACAGGTCCGCCTCGTCGACCCGGCCGCTCATCACGACGATCCGCCCGGAAAAATGCGCCGAACGCACCCGCCGGACCAGGTCCACCCCATTCATCCGCGGCATGTTCACATCCAGCAGGAGCAGATCGTACTTCGACTGGTCCTGGGCCAGGTGGGACCACGCCTCCGCGCCGTCGAGCAGGTGGGTCACGGTGTGGCCAAAGTGCTCCAGCACCACCACCGCGGTGCGCCCCACCAGCGGATCATCCTCGACCAACAGGATCTGCCGGCCGGCCCCCGCCACCGGCGCGCGAGCCGCCGGGCCGGCGGGTGGCTGGGACGCGACGGCGGCCGCCTGCCACTGCGGCAGGGTGACGTGGAACTTCGAGCCTTCACCGACCTTGGACTCCACCGTGATGTAGCCGCCGGCGTCCGTGACCTGATGCCAGACCGTGGCCAGCCCCAACCCGGATCCTTTCCCGACGTCCTTGGTGGTGAAGAACGGCTCGTAGATCCGATCGATGATTTCCGGCGGAATGCCCAGCCCGTTGTCCTGGATCGTCAGGCGTTGCCAGGCGACCAGTTTGCGACCGGGATTCCCCGGCCGCAGGGGCCGGGCGGCGGGAGGCAGTTCGACCACCGTGGCCCGCAGGCACGGGGTCCAGGCCTTGCCGCCCGGGCCGGCCAGTTTTTCCAGCAGGGTGTCGCGCGCGTTGATCACGAGATTGAAAACGATCTGGTTGAGATCGATCGGATTGAACTGGATCGGCGGGAGACCGGGCGGCAGGTGGGCCTCCCACACGATGCGGCGGTCGACGGTGGACTGGAGCAGGGCGAAGCAGTTGGCCACCGCGTCCGCGAGGCGCACGGGCTGCGGCTGGTCGTCCGTCCGGCGGCCAAACGTGAGCAGGCGCCGGGTCAGCTCCGCGGCACGGTTCGCCGCCTGGCCGATGATCTGCAGGGCGGCCTGGAGGGGCGGGTCTTCCCGGTGCTCCGTTTGCAGCAGGCTGGCGGTCGCCACGATCGGCGTCAGGAGGTTGTTGAACTCGTGGGCGATGCCTCCGGCCAGCTCGCCGAGCGCGCTCTGCCGGCGTGACTGCGCGATTTCGTGGTCGCGGAGGCGGCGCTGGGTGATGTCGGCGGACAGCACGCAGACGCGCTGGGAATCCGCCTCACCCGGCCCCAACGGGACCAGCGACGTTTCGACCAGTTGTTGGGTCGCGGCCAGCCGCGTTTCCCATTGCGCGGGCCGTCCGGTCTTGCGCCAGCGTGCCACCACCTCGCCAAAATAGGCGCGCTGGTCGGCCGTGAGCGGCAACTCCTCGAGCTGGCGGTGCGGGGCGGTGGCGGGATCGAGCCCGAAAAGCCTGACCGCCTCGGGATTCAGGGAAATGAGGCGCGGCGGGTCCCGGGCCGGAACCTCGAGCACCACCGTGGCCAGCGGATGCTTGTCATGCAGGGCGGCCAGCAGGGACCGCTGACCGGCCAGCTCGGCGGCCTGGCGCGCGATGCGCTGCCTGAGCGTCCGCTGGTGCAGGAAGCCCCACGTCGCGGCGAGGCAGGCGAGGGCGAGCGCCGCCGCCGCGTAGCTGACCACCTCGACCGGGCTGAAGGTGCGCTTTTCAAACCGGCCGAACCAGGTGCTATAGATCCGGTCGAATTCGCCGGTGCGGTGCAGGATGGCCAGCCCTTCGTTGAGGCGCGCCAGCAGGAGGGAATCGCCCTTCCGCACGGTGTAACAGTAGCGCACGTCGTAGTCCCCGCCGGGAATCCGATCGTCGAGGATCGTCAGGTTTCTTAGTTGGTACTGTTCGATCATCGATGCCGCCGTGAGACGGGACATGACGGCCGCGTCGATTTTGCCCGCCGCGAGCATGCGCAGGAATTCCTGGCTGGTGTTGGTGTAGACGGCAATCGCCTCGGGCTGCTCGCTGCGCAGATAACGGTCGCTCACGGTGCCGCGCGGGCCCACCGCCACCCGGCGTCCCCGCAAGTCGGAAAACCCGTGGATGCGGGCATCATTCCGGCGGACCACGGCGATGGTCTCGACGCGCATGATCGGCACCGAAAATTCCGCAAAGGTCCGCCGCTCCGTCGACTCGCTCCAAAACTCAAGGGCATCGACTCGACCGTTTCGCAAGGCGTCGGCCGCCGCCGTGTTCGACAGGGGCACGAGCTCGAAGCGCAGGTTCATGACCCGGGCAATGGCCGCGGACAGGTCGACGCTGAATCCGGTCAGTTGCCCGTCCGTATCCCGGTATTGATAGGGGAACGAAGAGTCCAAGACGGCGAGGCGGATCGGTTTGCTGAGGTCGCGTTCCGGCGGCGTCAAATCTTGGGCGAGGCCGGGCGGCGCAACCAGGGCCAGCGCGGCGAGCCAGAGAGCGGGCCGCCAAGGCATGGTGCCGGGATTCGAGGTACGAAGGGCGCGCCGCTTGTCCCCTGTTTCGGGCGGGGAGCTCCTGGCTGTGGCCACGGCGGGAGTATCGACGGGATTCGCCGGGACTTCAATGATGGGCTTGCCCTAGGAATCGGATGTCCGGAGCCAGCATCGCCCCGGCAAACTCAGGACCCGGAACCTTGAACCCTGAACTCTGAATCCCTCACGGCCACTCGGGCGGGTTCTGCAGGTGCGGCTTGAGGACGCCGACGCACGGGAGGTTGCGGTACCGCTCCGCGAAATCGAGGCCGTAACCCACGACAAACCGGTCCGGGATCTTGAACCCGACGAAGTCCGCCTCGAATTCCACTTCGCGCCGGCCCTTCTTGTCCAGCAGCACGCAGGTCTTCACCGAGGCCGGATTGAGCTTCTTGATGAGGGTGACGACCACTGAGAGGGTCTTGCCGGTGTCGAGAATGTCGTCGAGGAGCAGCACGTGGCGGTTGGCGATGTCGATGGTGAGGCTGTGGACAATCTCGGGCCGTCCGACGGAGCGGGTCTCGTTGCGGTAGCTCGAGACGCGGATGCAGTCGAGCCGGATGGGGCAGCGGATGGCGCGCAGGAGGTCGGCGCCGAAGAGCAGCGCGCCGTTGATGATGGCCACGACGGTGATCTCCTCTTCGCCATAGGCGGCGGTGATCTCCTCGCCGAGGGTTTTCACCCGGCGTCTGATTTGGGCCTCGGAGACGATGATCTCCTCGAGATCGTCAATGGCGGGGGGGGACTTCGCGGCGGCGGGCATGGTGGGTGGAGAGTGCGGGGCGCGCCGCGGTGGGCCAGCGCAAGCCGGGCTGCCCTCCAGCCAAAAGGGAAAACCGGGCCGCTGGCAAATGGATTACCAGCAGATCCGACCGGCGCTGCAGATCGGACCAACGCATCCAGGGGCTCGGGTGATATCAGAATCATTTCAACTGAAAGCGTGCAGAAACAGTAATATACCCAAATTGGAGTGTTCTCCGAACGTGCTTCCGGTCCTGTGCAAGCACATCGGCTGGTTGCGCCGCGCGTGCCGCCACCCGGTGGCGCCGCTCCTGACCGAACCAGCAAAGGCAAAAGGTGCTGCAGCATGACTCCTTTGTCGGCCGGAAGGCACCTCCGGCGTTGGACGGCGATCGAGCCGCGAGACGGATTCGACGTCATTGCCGGGAAAGGGGAGCCAGGAGCGCCGGCAGGTTACTGCGGAACGGGTCGCCGTCAATTTCTCGGCAACAGCGTCCCGGCGACCGGGCGGCGCGCCATCACGAGGAGGGCGCCGCGGGTTTCCGGCGGAGCACGACCGGCATCTGTTCCGCCTCGAGGATCTTCTCGAAGAAGGCGCGGACCGATTCGTACTCACCCGCGGGCATGGTCGCCGCGGTGAGTTGCAGCGAGCGCTCGACGATCAGCTCCTTCCCGTCCGCGGCCTCAACCCGTGCCCGATATTCGCCGAACGCCGCCTTCAGATCCACGGGTCTGGGCAGTTCATCAATGCCAAACTCCGGCGGGAGTTCGATCCTGCTGTGGTCGGAAAACGAGCTGGCTTCGATCTGCACGGGCGCGTGTCGGGTTCCCTTTTTCAGCGTCACACTGGAGCGGCGGCCGACGACGACCGGCTTGAACACCAGGAGCACGTCGCGCAGCTGCTTGCCGTAGGCCGAAGCCGCAAACGTGGTCGTGAGCGAGAACCGGCCTTGCTCGAACTCGTCTTTGGCCTCCAGATGGGAGATCCGCGCCGCCGGCATGGTCCGGCCCACCCAGCGGGCGATGGTTTGCTCGAAATCCGACGGCGACAACTGCCGGTATTCCATCCGGGCGGTACTCGCCGCCTGACCCTGGAAATCTTCCCGCACCGTGCCAAAGATTGATCCGTCGGCGAGAAGGCGCGCCGTGATTTCGCGTTGGACCCGGTCTTGCTCCGGCGGCAGGGGCGGGACGGCGATGAGATCGCCGCCGCTCCCGGCCAGCAGCAGGCCGCGGCCGTCGCTGTCCGCTTCCGGCAGCCAGCCCGGCGGGGTCACCGCGCTCGTCGGATCGAACAGGACCAAGGTGCCGTATTTTGGCAGAACCAGCTTCGCGGGGACGTCCGGCGCCGGGTCGACGCGAATGGCCAGGATGCAGTGGTTGAATTGCGTCGGCGACGGCCAGTCGGGAATGACATTGCGGCCCCCACCGGAGAAAACGATCAGGGGGATCGAATCGACCCCCTGGGTCCGCAGCAGCGCTCGGAGCAGGGTGACCTTGTCTTTGCAGTCACCGTAGTTGCACTGGAAAACGCGGCTGGCGGGGCGCGGAATCATCCCGCCGCCCTCGGCGGCGTTCAGGTTGATGGAAATGTAATTCACCTCCTGCGCATAGCGGCAGAGCCGGCTGATGCGGTCCCACGGGGTGGCGGCGCCGGCGACGAGGGTCCCGGCCCTGGCCTGCAGGGCCGGGTCGGGCGCCGCCGCCGCATCGAACTTGGGGCTGAAGTACGCGGCAATGTCGGGCCAGGAGGCAAAGGTAACCCGCCGCGTTTTGGCTCCGGCGGGCGGCCGGATGTCCAGCGCGAGCCAGGGGCGATACGCCGTGGCCGGCGGGCTCATCGGCTCCGCCTCGACGGCCGGCAGGTCGCGCAGTTCCCAAGTGGTGTTTCGGCCCCGCTGGATCGGGGATACGGGTGCCCGGTTGAACGTGCGGCCCGCCACCTGCCAGCCGGGCGGGAGGGTCACGGTGATGCCGGAGTATTCGACGGGCAGGGCGCGGTCAAAGGACCAGGCCCTCTGCGACAGCAGGGCGTTGTTTTCGATCATCGATTCGTAGGCGAAGACGTCGCCGACGTCGGATTCATCCTTGGCCGAGATGAGCTTGGCGCGCGCCTCGCCGTACAACTCCCGGGCGTTTTCGTAGATGGCGACGTCGATGACGGTCTTTTTTCTGAACGACACGACTTCGCCCGAAGACCGGACAAGCCAGCCTTCGAGGGAGGTCACGCGATCGGAGCTGGTGTTATAGGGCACGCGGGCCACCGCATCGTTCGTTCCGTCCTTGGTCAGAATGCGCACCGCCAAGCGCGTGCGGGTTGTGAACACACCCGCGGCATCGACCTCGACGGTGCTTTCGTCAAGGAGCACGACGGCCTTGGCCGAACCATAGGGCATGGACGCCGGCCGGGCGATGATCTCCGCCAGCCAGGGTGGCGCCGCCGGCTTGGCGCAGGCGGCGACCGCCGCAAAGGCCAGAATCAACAACGGCAGCGAAACGCCGGCCTTGCCGCTCGGGATTGGTCTGGGCATGGAAAACCGGGGACCGCCTAAGGCGCCTGGCCGGTCGCGCTGCCCGCGGCCGGCGGGTTGTCCGCCGGAGCGGCGATCGGGGCCGCGGCGTCCTGCCGCAGGGCCAGCGTATGGTTGTCGAGCTGATGAAGGAGCTCAAAGGCGTGCTTGATCGTTGGGTAGATGGTCGACGCGAACGCCAGACCCTTGAGCGTGAACGTGCGTTTGTACGTCAATTCCCGGGTTGCCTTGTTCAGGAGAATGGTCACGGCGTAGTCTCCCATCTTGCCCATCGGCAGATCCTGGGGCGCGGCGGCCTGCTCCAGCGTGTAGCCCTCCGGCATTTTGATGCGGATCTCGTCCCGCTCCGTAAAGCGGTAGGGGAAGATGATCATCGTGCGGCGGGTGGTCGATTCGAACTGCGGCGGCACTCCTTTTTGCAGGACGCCGGGCTGAAAGAACAGACGGGTGTCCGTCCGGTCGGCGTATTCCGGAATGCGCAGGTGGTACGAGATCTTCAGGCTCGCGAGCGGATCGGCGGCATTGGCCACGGTCACAGCCGTCACCTCGGCCATCTTCTGGTGTTCTTGGATCTCCTTGCGGACGAACTCCTCGCGCTCCGTGTCCGTTTTGCCGTCCAGCGTGTATTTCAGCGATGCCTCCAATTGCCCGGTATAGAGCTCGATGACGTCGCCCTCGAGGGTGCCATCGGCATCGAGCCGCAAATCGGCGTTCCGCGATCTCGCCGTCGATTCCGGTGGTCCGCCGGGCACCGTCCCAAACTTGCTGGCGCCCTTGGCGTCCGCCAGCAGGACGGCCGTGTCGCTGTCGGCCCACGAAACCGTGCCCAGCGGAAGATAAGTGGCCCCGGGGTCGCAGTAGCGCCACGTGTCACCCTGGTGAATGGCGATCACCCAGTCGGACAGCATGAAGGGCTCCGCGATTTTCGAGTTGAACAGGAACCACTGGCGATTGTTGCACGCCGCCCAGCGGGCTTCCATCCCGGCCGCCCGCACGAGGGTGCCGAACAAGACATTGATGTCGCCGGAGGTGCCGCTGCCGGATTTCAGTGTGTCCGCCGGCGTCTCGTTGGCCTTCAACTTGCGTCGCTGCTCGGCGGTGAGCTTCGCGGCGTCGCGGTTGCGGTTGATGATTTTCGTGCGGCAAAAATCGTAGATCTCCTGCAGTTTCACCTCATCGGTGTCTTGCGGGGCGACGATGCCGGCCAGAGCGGCGCGGACGGGTTTGGACACCCGGGCGGCGGATTCCAGATTTTCGTACAGATCCTTGGCGAATTGGCTCCAGAATTTTTCCGGCGGCAGGGGATCCTTCAAGGAATAGTAGACGAGGACGGCGGAGCAGGTGTCGATTGCCGGAGGTTGGTAGGGCTCCAGTTTCGCCGCGGGCAGGTCCGACCCCTCGAACAGGTAATAGCCGTCGCGATCCGGCTTGAGCGGCACGGGCGGACAATTGAACGAAATCGAGCGGATCGTGATATCGAAGCGAAACTCGGGCGGCTTCAGACGATATCGCACCGTGCGCACCGGCAGGTCACCCTGGAACAGGATGGGCACAAACATGGCCGCGCCAGGGGTCAGTGCGGTGTAACGGTATTCCACGATGGCGCCAGGCACAACGCCCGGCGGCGCGAACGATTTCACCTTCAGCCGCACGTCGCCCGCCTTGACCACCTCCCGGTCAAAAACGTCCCTGGAGCCGAGTGCGACGGTGCTGCCATCGGGCTTGATGGTGCGCGCCGCGACGTCGCGGATCTCGGTCCCGGCGTTGTATGGCAGGTCGACCTTGGCAAATTCATCGACCCCGCGTTCGGTGAAGATCTTCACGCGCACGTGGAAGCTTTCCTTCGTCTCGGACGCGGATGACTGGTCCAGATCGACTTCGCGCAGGAGAATCTCGGCCCCGGCTCCGGGATCGATCCTCGGCTTGGAGTCCGCCAGTTCCGCGGGGTCGACCGCGGGCCACTTGGGCGCCGCCTGCAAGCTCACCGCCAGCAGGGCCAACGCGAAACCACGACCCCAGGCAGAGACCGCGCCGGTGGCGGGGAGGGGGTCGGAGACAGCCATGGCGGTGACTCTATTGCAGTTTCTGGCCGCAGAGGCGAAGGGAAAACGTGGCAATGGAGTATTCTCCCGGATTGGAAACACCTCGGTGAATTCTGCTGATCATCGGGGTGAGCTGGGCGATGACCGAGCCGTCAATTCCGCCACCCGATACCGCCCCGGCTGGCGGCGGGCGCGTTTACGGTTATTCTTTTGACTTCCCGGGGGCGCCGGTGGTTGCCTCGCCCCGCGGGGCGGACAAGCGATGATTTCCATTCGTATCAAAAAGCTGACGAAGCATTTCGGCCCGGTCGTCGCCCTGCACCAGCTCGATCTCTCCATCAATCCCGGGGAGCTGTTTTTTCTCCTGGGCCCGAGCGGCTGCGGCAAGACCACGCTGCTGCGGTGCCTCGCCGGCTTCTGCCGGCCGGAGGAGGGGCAGATCTTTTTCGGGGAGGAGGACGTGACCGGCCTCCCGCCGCACCGGCGCAACACCGGCATGGTGTTCCAGAATTACGCCCTGTGGCCGCACCTGACCGTGGCCGAAAACGTCGCCTTCGGCCTGGAGGAGCGCCGGCTGCCCGCCGACGAGATCCGGCGCCGCACCGCCGAGGCGCTGGAGACGGTGCACATGAACCAGCAGGCCGGCCGGCGGCCCAACGAACTGTCGGGCGGCCAGCAGCAGCGCGTGGCGCTGGCCCGCGCCCTCGTCGTCCGGCCGCGCTGCCTGCTGCTCGACGAACCGCTGTCGAACCTCGACGCCAAACTGCGGCTCGAGATGCGCGGGGAAATCCGCCGCGTCTGCAAGGAGTTCAAGCTCACTACGGTCTACGTCACGCACGACCAGAAGGAGGCGCTGTCGATTTCCGACCGGATGGCGGTGCTCGACGCCGGGCGCGTGCTGCAGGTGGGCACGCCGCAGGAAGTCTACCGCTGCCCCGCCCGCCGGACGGTGGCCAATTTCATCGGTGAGACCGATTTCATCCCGGGCACGGTCGTCGCCGCCGCCGGCGGCAAGGCCAGCGTCGAGACCGCCATCGGCCGCTTCGACGGCGTGCTGGGGGATCCGACGCTGCCGCCGAAGGCCGGCGCCGAGGTGACCGTGGCCGTCCACCCGGAGTGCTGGACGCTTCATCGCGAGGGCCGGCCGCAGAACTGCGTGCAGGGGAGCATCGGCGAGGCGGTTTACCTGGGCGAGATGGCCCAGTACGATTTTCTCTGCGCGGCCGGCGTGGATCTGAAGATAGTGGAATTGAACCCGCGCTTCCTCGGTCCGGCCGCGGCCGGCGCGCTGTTCGCCCACGTCGAACCCGAGGACGTGGTGGTGCTGGTGGAGTAGGCGTTGCGCGCATGGGTTTTATGTAGGAAGGTTGCTCGCAACCGATGAAGTCGCCCGCCAGCGGGCTTCCTACCGACGCTTCCAACCCCATGGTCAAACGCGCGCTGCTCCTCCTGATCCTGGTGGCCACGGTCGCCCTGCCGTTCCTGCTGCGACCGAAGAAGCCCGCGCCCGTGCACGCCGACGCGACGCTCGTCATCATCACGCCGCACAACGAGGCCATCCGCTACGAGTTCGGCCACGCCTTCGAGCGCTGGTACCAGCAGCAGACCGGCAAAACGGTTTTTGTGGACTGGCGCGTGATCGGCGGCACGAGCGAGATCGCGCGCTATCTCGACGGCGCGTACACGGCGTCGTTCCAGAACTACTGGACCCACACGCTCAAACGGGCCTGGAGCGGCGACGCCCAGCGCGCGTTTGACAACCCGCGCGTCGTCCCCGGGAGCGACCCGGCGAAGGACACCCCGGCCGCGGCCGCCCGGCGGGCCTTTCTGGCCTCGGACGTGGATTGCGGCCTCGATCTCTTCTTCGGCGGCGGCCCGTATGATTTCGTGCGGGAGGCGCGGGTGGGGCACATCGTCGACTGCGGCGTGCTGGCGCGGCATCCGGAGTGGTTCACCGACGACGTCATTCCGCGGTTCTTCGCGGGCGAGGAGTACTGGGACCGGCAGGGCCGCTGGATCGGCACCGTGTTGAGCAACTACGGCATCCTGTGCAACAAGGAGGTCTACGCCCGGCTCGGGCTCAAGGACGCGCCGCGCCAGTGGAAGGATCTGGAGGATCCGCGGCTGCTGGGGGCGGTGGCCCTGGCGGACCCGACCAAGAGCAGTTCCATGGCCAAGGCGTTCGAAAATGTCATCCAGCAGGAGATGGAGGAGCGGCTGATGGACTTGATGGCCGCGGCCGACCGCATCTCTGAGATGGACGAGAAGGCCACGGTGGACCAGGCGATCCACGAGGGCTGGATCGAGGGCCTGCGGCGCGTGCAGCTGATCAGCGCCAACGCGCGCTATTTCACCGACTCTTCGCAGAAAGTGCCGATCGACGTCGCCGCGGGGGATTGCGCGGCGGGCATGTGCATCGACTTCTACGGGCGGCAGGAGGCGGAGGCCGTGCGGCGCCGCGGCGGCTCGGACCGCCTGGCCTTCATCACCCCGGCCGGCGGCACGGTGGGCTCGGTGGACCCGATTGCGCTCCTGCGCGGGGCGAAGAACCGCGACGTGGCGCTGGCCTTCATCAACTGGGTACTGTCGCTCGACGCGCAGAAGCTGTGGAACTTCCGGCCCGGCACGCCGGGCGGCCCGGTGCAGTACGCGCTGCGGCGCATGCCGGTCCGGCGCGACTTCTATGCGCGGGCGGACTGGAAGCAGTATTGCAGCGATCCCGAGGTGTCGCCGTTCGAGGAGAAGGACCAGCTCATTTATCACGACGAATGGACCGGCAGCCTGTTCCAGGAGCTGGCCTTCATTGTCCGCGTCATGTGCCAGGACACGCAGCCCGAGCTGGTCGACGCCTGGCGGGCCATCATCAAGGCGGGAAAGCCGGACGCCGCCCTGGCCGCGCTGCAGGACATGTCGGCGGTGGACTACGACAAGGCGGCCGGCGAGATCAAGGCGGCGCTGAATTCGCCAAACAAGATCGACGCGCTCCGACTGGCCCGGCGGCTGGGAGACCACTTCCGCGAACAGTACCGCCGCGCGGCGGACCTCGCCCGCCGGGCGAAGCGGTAAACGTCGAGAACAAACGGCGGAGAAGACCTTGATGCAGAAGCTAGGAATCCAGGAAAGGGATCGTGGCTTCGTGGCTTCTGAATTGGATCAATCAGGTTCGCATTATTGGCCAGGCGTCGGCTGCTGCCAGGGCTGGGGCTGGCGCTTCTCCATCTGGGTCTCGGGCGTGGCCAGGGGCTTGAAACCGAACTGGGCGTACAGCCCGTGGGCGTCGCGGGTGCCGAGGGTGAAGCGCCGGACGGTCTGGAGATCCGGGTGGGACATGACCGCCCGCATCATGGCCTTGGACAGGCCGCGACCCCGGTGCGGCTCCAGCACAAAGACGTCGCACAGCCAGGCAAAACTCGCGTAATCGGTGACGACGCGGACGAACCCGACCTGCTCGCCGCCGGCGGTGTAGAGGCCCACGCAAAGCGAGTTGCGCACCGCGCGCTCGACGATCTCCCGCGGAACGCCGGCCGACCAGTAGCTCCGCGTCAGGTAACCGTGGATGGCGCCGACGTCGAGCCGCGCGGGATCGTCGGAGATCAGGTAACCGTCGACGAGAATCTCGTTGGGCATGGCGGACGGGGAGCGCGGGAAGCGCCATCACAGCTTGGCAAACGCCGCCGCAAACGCGGCGGGGTCGGCCGCGCCGAAAAAGGAAGTGCCGGCCACGAAGGTGTCGGTCCCGGCGGCGAGGCACTCCGCCGCGGTGGCCAGATCGATGCCGCCGTCGACTTCGAGGCGGAAGGGCAGCCGGCGCGCGCGGCGCCAGGCCGCGATCTGCGCGATCTTCGGGAGCGCGTCGCGCCGGAACGACTGCCCGCCGAAGCCGGGTTGCACGGTCATCACGAGCACGAGGTCGATCTGGTCGAGCAAGGGCTCGATGGCGGCTGCGGGCGTGTCGGGGTTGAGGACGATGCCGCACTGGCAGCCGAGCCGCCGGAGGCGCGCCAGGGTGCCGGCGTGGTCGTAGTCCGGCTCGATATGAATGCTGATGAGGTTCGCGCCCGCCTGGGCGAACGGGTCGATGAAGCGATGCGGCTGGTCCAGCATCAGGTGCACCTCAAAGAAAAGCGGCGAGGACCGGCGCAGCGCCGCCACCGTGCCGGGACCGAAGGTGAGGTTCGGCACGAAATGCCCATCCATGATGTCGAGATGGACCCGTGGCAGGCCGAGGCGTTCGACCAGCGCCGCGCCGTCGGCAAGGCGCGCATGGTCGCCGGCGAGGAGGGAAGGCACAAGCAGGGGCGGGGACATGGAACAGAAACGATGGAGAAGGGAGAACAGGAAAGATTCAATCTTCGTTTCTCCCCGGCAGCCGCGCAGCCATCGCTGGCTGCACAATCAGCAGGCCGGCCGCCGTCGCGCTGAAGCGGCGCTTTGGCGAGCCGCGAAAGCGGAAAGCCTGCGCCACGGTCGGCCAGCGGAATGCGCCACAAGGCGCGCTACCAGACGTCCAGGACGGCGTGGGCCACTTGGTCGGCGAGCGCTTCGGCCAGGAGCGGCACCGCCTGATACTCGGCCTGCAGCTGCCCGCTGTCGGTGTAGGCGTCCTTGGTGGCCGTGATGTCGCGGTCGGTGAAAAACGGCCGCGCGGTGCGGTTGTTGGTCAAGGTGCAGGTGGCGCGCAGGTGCAGCGCGAACTTCCGCGCCAGCCCGGTGTCGGCCGGATTCGCGGCGGCCATCTCGCGGTTGTAGCCCACGAGGGCGACCCGCAACGTCACGTCGGCCCCCGCCGGCGAGACGACCAGCGTCACGCGGCCGTCGCGGAGCAGCGCGTCGCGCAGGGCGGTGGCCACGATGGCCTGGGCCTGGGGCAGCATGGCGCGGTCCTCGACCGGGGCCACGTAGACGGTGGCGAACGCCAGCCGGGTCTTGGTGCCGAGGTGGTAATGGGCGCAGGCGGCCAGCCCGAGGCAGAGCAGGACGGCGGCCGCACCGATTTTCCGGCGGGCGGGCGGGCGGCCCAAGGCCACTGCGTGCTGGGCTCCGGCTGACATGCTAGGGTGTGTTTTCAAGCCCACGTTTTTGCCGATTGTCATCCTGAGCGCAGCGAAGGATCCAGTAGGATTCAGCAGCGAACGCCCACCGTGTCCCACTGGATTCTTCACTGCGTTCAGAATGACAGGTCCAGTTGGAAGACATACCCCAAGGAATCCGCCGGCCGCGGCGGGGCGCTCAGAAGAACAGGAAATGTTTTTTCTTCGGCGGCGGCGGCGCCGGGGCGGCGGGGCCGCCGGCGGCGGCCTTTTCCTGGGCGGCCAGGATGGCGTCGACCTTGGCGAGCTGCGCCCGGGCGTGGGTCGCGACGACGGAATCAGGATAGTCGGTGATGGCCTCGTTGTAGAAGACCCGGGCGGCCTTGTAGTTCATCCGGTACTTGAGATAGTAATCCGCGACCCGCAGCTTGCTCTCGGCCAGCACCCCTTTCATCTGGGCCAGGCCCTTTTCGGCGGCGGCAATATTGGGATCACCGGGATAGAGGATGACGAAGTCCTGGAAGTAGGTGATCGCCTCCTTGGTGGACGTCTGGTCGTAATTGGGCCCTTCGACAAGCGCGGCGTAGCCTTGGGCGAGCTTGAGGTAGGCGTCAGGCGTCAGGAGGCTCTTGGGGTAGGTGTTGATCATGCGGTCGAGCGCATCGATGCTTTCCTCGTATTCCCCGAACGTCTGGAAGCCCTTGGCTTCGCTCATGAGCGAGAGCGGCGCGTATTCGCCGTAGGGGGCGTTGGCCTGGACCTGTTCAAACAGGCCGATCGCGGCCTCGCGGTTCTTGAAACCGGGCAGAATCATCCAGCCGCGGTTGCGGGCGCCGTCCAGCAGCGCGGTGGCAATGCGATACTGCTCCCCGATCACCTGATTGAACTTCGAGGTGTTGGGATACCGCAACACGATCTGCTGGAAGGCCTGGAACGCCTTGATGTACTGGTGCCGCGCCAGCCGGATGTAGGCGGAGCGGTAGAATGCCTCGGGCGCGTAAACCGAATTGGGGTAACGCTTCGTGACCTTCGCGTAGGAGCTCAGCGCCGAGCTGTAATGGCCCTTGTCCTCGGCCGTGCGCGCCTTGTTCATCAGTTGGAGCGCATTGCGGCTCTCCTCGCCGGACAGGCCGGAGATGACGCCGCCCTCCATTTTCCAGCCGCCTTCCGGCGTCCAGACGAGGTCGGCGGCCAGCCGCGCCGGCAGGAAAAGCAGGGCGGCGGCGGCCAGCAGCGGGCCGAAACGGCGGAGCACGGCGGACAATGGCATAGGCACGAGTTTTACCAGCGAATCAGGGCCGACCCGTAGGTCAAGCCCGCCCCGAACGCCAGCAGAAGCGTGATCTCGCCCGGGCGGAAGCGCCCGGCGCGGCGGGCCTCATCCAGCGCGAGGGGAATCGAGGCGGCCGAGGTGTTGCCGTACCGGTCGAGGTTGATGAAAAAGCGCTCCAAGGGGATGCCGAGGTCGTGGGACAGGGTTTCGATGATGCGGCGGTTGGCCTGATGTGAGACGACGCAGGAGACTTGGTCAATCGTCAGATGATGTTGTTCCAGAATCTCTCGCGCCG
>CAZAFS010000016.1:0-22989 GCA_964484165.1 uncultured Opitutaceae bacterium
CCGGTGGTCGCGATCCTGCCGCCCCGGCCGTATCTCTGGCCGGGGCCAGCAAGGTGAGAGCCGACGCCCCGGCGATGATCATAGCCCATCCCGGACAAAGGCGAAGAATCACCGAGGTGGACCTGTAATTAATCCGAAGTCGATAATGTGCTGGTCGGCCCCGAGAAAATCCTCACGTTTGCGGGGTTCGAGGTATAAGCTGACCGCCAGGCGCCGGTGTGGTCATCCCCGGAATGCCGTGCCGACTGCTGTCCATGAGAACCTTAATCATCCCCTGCCTCGTCGCGACTTGCCTAGCCCCCATGATGGCCGAAACCCCTTCAACCATGGCTGAGCGCTGGCTGGCCAAGGCGGAGCTTGCGCCCCCGTTTGCCGCCCCCGCGACCCAAGGGCGGTGGGAGAACCAGCGCCAGGAGATTCGCGCCGAGCTCTGGAGACTGCTGGGCCGACTACCACCGCGACCGGCCGAGCTCAGAGTGGAAACCCTGTCCAGGAAAGACCAGGGCGAGTTTTTCGTGGAGAAGTTCCAGTTCGACAACGAGGCGGGGTCACTCGTGCCCGGTTACCTGCTGCTCCCCAAGAACGCCCGGACCAAGCTGCCCGCAATCCTTTATTGCCACTGGCACGCCGGGGAATACGACCTGGGCAAGGAGGAGCTCTTCCAGGCGAAGCACACTCCGGAGGCCCCGGGGCCGGCGCTCGCCAGGCGCGGATATGTCGTGCTGGCCATCGATGCGAGCGGTTTCGGGGAAAGAAACGGCCAGGGCCCCGACGGCCCGGCGGAAAAGGATTATACCGCTGAGGAAACCGCCAGCAAATTCAACCTCTGGGTGGGACGTTCGTTTTGGGGGATGCTTTTGCGGGACGATCTGATGGCGCTGGATTATCTGGCCTCGAGGCCCGAGGTGGACGCCCATCGGATTGGCGTGACCGGAATGAGCATGGGAGCCACGCGGACATGGTGGCTGATGGCATTGGATGAGCGACTCAAAGTCGGCGTGGCGATCGCCTGCATGACCCGGTATCAGAACCTGACCAAGCACGGATCGATCCACGAGCATGACATCGGCTATTTCGTCCCCGGCGTCCTGAATCACTTTGATAGCGAAGCCATCATCGCCCTGATCGCGCCGCGGCCGGTGCTGTTCCAAACCGGCGACCAAGACGCGGGTTCGCCGGTGGATGGCATCCATGCGATCGAGTCGGCCGTGCGCCCCGTGTACCGCCTCTACGGCAAGGAGAACGATTTCCAGAGCCTCACCTACCCCGGTCTGGGTCATGTTTATACGCCGGAAATGTGGGCGAAAACACTGGCGTGGATGGATGCGCATCTGCGGGCTCCGATTCCACCGCCCTGATTTCGTCCGGATCGCGTCCTTCCGTTCCCCGGTCCGCCGTGACTCGCAGCTAACCCCTCCCCCTCCGCCCCATGCTCCTCGCGTTTCGGCCCGGTTTCCCTGTCCTCGCGGCCTTCGCGATTCAGGACAAGACGACCATCTTTGCCGTCATCGCCGGCTACTTCGCCTTGCTGATAACCGTGGGCATCGTGTTCCGGCACTTCAGCAAGGACACCAGCGACTACTTCCGGGCGGGCGGCAAGGCGGCCTGGTGGCTGATCGGTGGCAGTGTGTTCATGCAAGGGTTCAGCGCCTGGGTCTTCACCGGCGCGGCGGGCGCGGCCTTCCGCGTGGGATGGAGTCTGCCCCTGATGGTCGCCGCCACGGTCGTGGGTTTCATCACCATCGCTCTTTTCACGGGTCCGTGGTTCCGGCAGATGAGGTGCGTCACCGCCTGCGATCTCGTTCGCTTGCGTTTTGGCGCCGCCATGGAGCAATTCGTCGCCTACCTGGGGTTGGTGACGGCGCCGCTCTACGGAGGCGTGCAGATCTTTGGTCTGGCGATATTCACATCGATCCTCTTGGGCCTGAACCTCTACTCCACGATTGTCGCGCTGGGACTCGTGGTGGTGTTCTATGCGGCGATCAGTGGCGCCTGGGCCGTCATGGCTGCCGACTTCATCAAGGCCTTGGTTCTGGTTCCAATCACCGTTTTGCTGGCGGCCGTTTGTCTGTGGAAAATCGGCGGATTCGGCGGTCTGCTCTCCGCCATCGACCACGCCGGCCTCACCGGCGCCTTCGCTCCGATCAAGACCCCCGCGGTGCTCGCCACGATCGAAGGAATCGATCCGACCAAGTTCACGGCGGCCTTCTACCTGGCGTGGTATGCCAACGTCGTGCTCCTGGCCAACTCGTTCACCAACGGGGGTCGGTATCTCGGCGTGAAAGACGGCCGCTCCGCGCGCTGGGCGGCCCTGCTGGGCGGCGCGCTGTTTTTGTTCGGGCTGTTGATCTGGTTCATCCCCCCCATAACCGCGCGGCTCCTCATCGCCGACCAAATCATGACCATGCCGTTGGCCAATCCGGCCGAAGGTGCTTACGCGGGCATTGCCGTCCATTTCCTGCCTCCCGGCCTGGTCGGACTGGTCTTGGTCGGCATGTGCGCCGCCACCATGAGCACCCTGGACGTGAGCCTGAACGCCGCGGCGGGAAACATCACTCAAAATATCTACCCGGCCGCCTGCCGTAAGCTGAAAATCACTCCGTGGGAGGGACGGGCCCGCCTCATTCTGGCAAAACTGGTCACGTTGTTCTGCGCTTCGTGTGTCATCGGTTGCGCTCTGGCCATGGCCAAGCTCGGCAAGAACGGCGTCTTCGACGTGCTCATGAGCGTGATGGGGACCATTGCCGCCCCCATTTCGGTGCCCATGGTGCTGGGCCTTTTCATCCGTCGGGTGCCCCTCGCTGCTGTTTTCGGGGCCATCGGCGCGGGTTTCGGGGTTTCCTTGTTGATCTTCCTCGTTTCCCAGTTTCCCCATTTGTTTCATCTCACGCCCTGGACGTTCCAGAGCCAGGTGGGCGCGACCATCGCTGTGAGTTTGGTGGTTTTCTTTGTCGTCCGGGCTCTGGGCAAGCCGGGCGAAACCATGCTGGCGATTGAGCAGGAGTTCTTCTCCCGTCGCGACCGTCCGGTTGATTTCGAGGCTGAGATTGGCGCAGCCAACGACAACCGCCAGCTTCGCGTGATCGGCGCTTTTGGCGTCGCGCTCGGTCTGGCCGTTCTGCTCCTGCTGCTTCCCGACAGCAGCGCGGGTCATGCCGGGAAGATATGCGCCGTGGCGTTTTCCACGTTGCTGATCGGCCTCCTGATGATGTGGCTCGGACGCAAAGCCGATTGAACATGGGGCAGCATGGGGCAACGAGCCGGTTCGGCCTTCTCCGGTCGGGCGTTTTCTCATTTTCCGCCAGCATCGGGCTTCCCCGAGGAGCCGGAAGAACGCCCGAGGCCGGAGAGAGGACATTCCGATGACCATGCTTCGTGCGATCGCCAGACCCGGATGGGCGCCCCTGCTTTTCGGTGCGGCGCTGGTCGCCGCATGCCTCGCGCACGGGCAAACGGCGGATACCGATCTGCCGGTGCCGGACCGCGTCAGTGGGGTTTGGGACATGAAGCAGGCCTGGACAAAGATTTCCCCGACCCGGGAGACCATTTGCATCAATGGACTTTGGCGTTTCTACCCCATTATAGAGAGCGCTGACATAAACCTGCCGCCGCGGGGCAGCGGCTGGGGATGGTTCAAAGTCCCCGGCATCTGGCCGTATTCGGACAATTTCCAGGTGGATGCACCCGCTCAAGACGCGCTGCTGCCGCGCGCCGTGGAAACGCGGATGAGAGAAAAGAACCGGTGGTTCGACCGGCTGGATCAAGCCTGGTATCAGCGGGACATCGTCGTTCCGGACACCTGGAACGGGCGGAGGGTTCTTCTCAACTTCACCCTGATCCAAAGTCGCGCGATGGTTCTCGTCGACGGCCGGGAGGCCGGCGAGGTCCTGTTTCCCGGAGCTCGCCTCGACATCACTCCGCTGGTCCAGGCGGGAAAGCAACAAACGGTCACGGTCCTCCTTACGGCCCGCCCGCTGCGGGATGATGAGAAGACGACCTACATGGGACCCGACGTGGTGATCCAAGGGTCGGACCGTTCGAGTCTCGTGGGAATAACGGGCGACGTTTTTCTGGAAAGCGAGCCGCAGGCCAACGCCATCAGCGACGTCCACGTCGTCACCTCCACGCGAAAAAGGGCGATCACCTTCGATGTCGGCATCGCCAATCTCACGGCACCGGAATTCGTGCTGTCCGCCACGGTCTTCCGCCAGGGCAAGGTCGTGCGACAGTTCACCTCGGGCCCGCTGAATCCGGCGACTCTCAAGGATGGCCGGGTTTCCTTCTCCTCCTCTTGGACTGATCCGTTGCTGTGGGACACCGACACCCCAGAGAACATGTATGAGGCCTCGGTCACGATCGCCGATGCGAAAGCGGGGCTGCTGGACGAGACTCTGCCCATCAGGTTCGGATTCCGGGAATTCTGGATCGACGGCAAAGACTTCTACCTGAATGGAAGCCGGATCCACCTGCGGGCCCGGATGCTCAAGAACGCCATCACCATGGCGGACAAGGCGAGGATGGAGGGATGCCGCACCGGATGCCGGTACATGAAGGAATACGGATATAATTTCTTCCTCACGCCCAATTATGGGTTTTCCCCCGGTGACGTCGGATACCTGGATGCGCTGTATGCGGCCGCCGACGAGTCAGGTCTGCTGTGTTCGTTCTCGCTGCCCCACAGCGCCGACTTCGGCTGGCTCGAGAACCCCGAACAGCAGGCCCGCTACAAGCGGCTGACGACCTGGCTGATCCGGCGCATCCAAAACCATCCCAGCATCATCACGTATGCCGCCAACCACAATGCCACCGGGTACAGCGGGGACCAGAATCCCCTCAAGATGGACGGTGTTTATCTGCCGCCGGAGAATCGAAGACGGCATCAAGCTCTGGTGTCAGTCGGTCTCATCAATGCGATCGATGCCACGCGGCCGGTTTATAACCACCATTCCGGAAATCTGGGCGACTTCTACACGGTCAACATCTACCTCAACTGGGCCCCGCGCCAGGAACGAAGCGAATGGCTGGCTGCGTGGGCCACCAATGGGACAAAGCCCATGTTCTTTGTCGAGTGGGGGCCACCCCACTCGGCCTCGTGGTCCAGCTTTCGCGGGCCCGGATTCATCTGGGCGGTCCCGGCATTCCAGCAGATTTGGGACTCTGAATTCGCCTCTGAATATGTCGGCCAGGGAGCATTCCAAATGACGCCGCTGAAGATCAAGTCGCTGGAAAAGGAGGAGGCCTACTGGGCGACCGGCCAGCCGTTCCCGTTCTGGCTGCTCCGCCCTTACTTCGTGCAGCAGGAACAGAACTACATTCAGGTGCAGTCCTACATGATGGATGACAACCTGCGCTCGTTAAGGACCTGGGGAATTTCCGCCATTTATCCTTTTGATGAGGAATGCCTCTGGTTGCGGACAAAGGAGACGCAGCCCCAGCCGTTCCCCAGTCCCTACCGCGACCTGCAAAAGCCGGGTATCGTCCCGGACCGGATCATGCCCAGCAAGCAGTACTTCTACGATCCGGTCCCGGCGAATTTCGCGATCTCTTCGCTCGGGAGGACATTCAAACGCTGGAACATGCCCGTCGTCTGTTATATTGGCGGCGGGCCGGTCCTCTTCACGGAAAAGAGCCACCAGTTTCTGCCCGGAGAAACCATCCGCAAGCAGTTGGTGTTACTCAACGACACCCGCCGGATCCTGACGATCGGGTATTCCTGCCGATTCTCCCCAGCAACGCCGGCCACCGTCGCTCCTTCGCGGCGAGCTTCCGAATGGTCGATGCAGGGATCCGTCCGCTTGGAGCCCGGGACTTCCGCCTTCGTCCCGGTCGCCGTTCCGCTGCCGGCGTCCGCCGACCCGGGAGGGTACCTATTGTCGGCCGCCTTCGACGCCGGAACGTCCGGGCAACAAACCGATTCTCTTTCGATCACCGTTCTGCCCATCAATGAATCCGATCCGGTCCAATCCTGCAAAATCGCCCTCTTTGATCCCAAGGGCATGACGACCGAGCTGCTCAAGAGACTCGGCTTGGGCTTCACCGCGATTGATGACCGCAGCGCGCTGGAGGGTTATGATGTTCTGGTGATCGGCCGGGAGGCGATCACCCTTGGCAACGACCTCCCCTCCTTGGATCGGCTCCCCCAAGGAATGAAAGTGCTCGTCTTTGAACAATCCGAGGAGGCCCTCCAGCAGCGGTTGGGTTTCAGAATCCAGACGCGGGGCATCCGCAACGCGTTTGTCCGAGTGCCAGGTTGTTCGGCGCTCGAAGGTCTCGCGGAGTCGAGCTTCGCCGATTGGCGCGGCGCCGCGACCTTGGTGGAGCCCCACTTCAGCCTGCCAGACATCGAAGAGACTTATCCAACTGTGCGCTGGTGCGGCTTCGAAAACACCCGGGTATGGCGCAATGGCAACAACGGGAACGTGGCTTCGGTGGTCATTGAGAAGCCGTCGAGGGGAAACTGGCTTCCCCTCTTGGATTGCGGTTTCGACCTGCAGTATTCGCCGCTGCTGGAATATCGCGAGGGCCGCGGGCGGATGGTGTTCTGCCAGCTTGATGTCACGGGCCGGACCCTGCCGGAACCCGCCGCCGATCAGCTTTGTCGCAATTTGCTCCGTTACCTCGCCACCGCCCGACCAGCGACGGAACGCACCGCGTATTACGCCGGTGCGGCGGAAGGGGCGGAACTGCTCACGAAACTCGGCGTCGCTTTTGCGCCCTATCGGGGCCAAACGCTCGATTCGAACACCGTCCTCGTCGTCGCGCCGGGCGGCGGGCGGATCGTGGATCTCGCCCAAGGCCTGCAGAACGGCACGAATCTGTTGGCCCTGGGGCTGGATGAGCGGAGCATCCATGACTTGGGCGTCTCGGTCGGACCAATGAGGACGGCGCCGGTCGTATCGTCCTTGATTGGCGATTTTGACCCGCCTGAGTTCACGGGCATTTCGAACGCGGAGCTTTATGCGAGAACCCTGCGCCTGCCGGTGACCCAGTTCGCCGCCACGACCGGCTCCTCCAACCAGATCCTCAAATGGGTGCGGGCCGGCGCCGGCAGGGCCGTGTTCTGCCAGACGGCCCCATGGATGTTCGACTACTCGCACAAGCCCTATTTGCGCACCACCTATCGACGCAATGTCTTCCTGGTCGCCCGGCTGCTCAGCAATCTGGGCGCTCCATCGGCGACAAAACTCGCGTCGTTGTGGCGCGAGAAAGGACCAGGCAATGTGTATCTGCTCGCCAATCCGTGGCGCGGGCGGATCGATCGCGAGGGGATCGGCAACGCCCAAGGATGGTGGCAACCGGAGTGGGACGACCAGGCATGGAGACCGATCAAGGTGCCCGGATCATTTGCCGCCGGGTTCGAGGAACTTCACGGCTATGCGGGGCGGGTATGGTACCGGACACGATTTGCCTTGCCCGATTTCTACCGGCGAAAGGCGCCGACGCTCTACATCGGCAAAGTCAGCGATGAATCTTGGGTCTGGTTGAACGGCGAATTCCTGGGCGAAGTCACCAGGGAAACCAACCCCAAGGGCCCCTCCGATATCCTGCGCGCCTACCGTCTCGATCCGGGAAAGCTGAACCCCGACGGCGAGAATGTTCTCGTCGTGCTGGCAAACCGCACCGATGCCCGCTCGCCCGGCGGCATTCTGGGCAGCCCGGCCATCACCATCGGGGGACGCTGGCTCGAGAGCTACTACTTGCAGGAGCCCCAAGCCGACGACGATCCTTATCGTTATTTCCGGTGGTGACCACCCCGGGGAGTTTGCTCCAAAATCCTCATGGAATCTCCAGCCTCAGTGCCGTCGGCCGTGCGGTCCGGTCCGGACGAATGGCGGATTGCGGCACACGAACCAAATCCAATCCCGTTGGGCCGCATGGCTCCAAAATGAATCCGACATCAACTTCTGCAGTCCTGTTCATGCGAACGCTCGTTCTCGGCCTCGCCCTTTGTTGGATCGCCCTGGCCGGCCGCGCCGGCCCGACGGCCTGGCAGCTCCAGCACGACGCACTGGTCGGACGCCTTCGGTCGTTGAGCCGCAGGGAGGGTGCGTTCGGCCCGGCTTACCAACCCCTGTACCATGCGGCCCTGCCCTGGTACGAACAATGGGGCGGCAATCCCCAGCACCCGGTGGACGACTGGATGGTCCCGCCCGAACAATACGCCGCCGAGCTCGCCGACGCGTTGGAACACGGCCGCAATTACTTCGCGGAAAATCCCCAGGCGCTGCTGCCGCTGGCGTTTGAAATGCCGCTGCCAGGCGGCGGGACCATGAAAGCCAATTACTGGATCATCCTGCCGACGAGATTCGCCGAAAAGGGACGCTTGTTCCCCTTGATCATCGGCCTCCACGGATCGGGCTGGCTGGGACACAAGATCTCCTTCGTCCGGCAGGCCCGCAAGGCGGCATCGGCGGGCCGAGCCATCGAGGTGACCCCCATCAACGAAGGCGGGCCCTGGCAGATCGGCTTCCTGAACGCCTATCTTGATCAGCTGATCAAGACCCTGCCGGTCGACGTGGATCGTGTTTACGTCGAGGGGCACAGCCTTGGGGCCATGGCCACGTGGGAATGGGCCTTGGACAACCCGGAACGTTTCGCGGCGATTTCCCCGCGGGCCGGGGTCGGCGAACCTTTCCGCGCGGTGCGGTTGAAGAACGTCCCCGCCTGGGTCATCCACGGGGCCAACGACAAGGTGGTCCCCTCGGGGTTCTCCGACGAGATGGTCGCGGCGCTGCAGTCCTGCGCCGCGCGCGTGCGGTACTCGATCCTCCAGGGCGGCGAGCACAACATGCCCGACGATCTCGACGAGGGCCAGGTGGTGGATTGGTATCTGCGGCAGACGCGCAGCCATGATTCCACGCCAGCCGATCCGCTGAGCCAGCTCGGCTTGAACGCCTCGGGGTTCTCCGCGTGGGAGACGATCACTTTCACCGGCGGGACCTTTTGGCAGTCCGGCCCGGTCGACGTCACGGACCAAGATGCCATCCGGCGGGCCGCGCAGTCACTCTTCCAAAAGGTGCACGACTGCGGCGAATTGGCCGACGCCCCGATCATCCAGAAACGCGCGCCAAAGACAAACGTCATGACCTTATGGCTGGCGACGCCGAAGACGCTGCGTCTCAACGCGGCCCCGGACCCTGCGGCCACCATCGTACCGCCGGCGCGCTATGTGCGATTCTACTTCCGCGGCACCACGGCGAAAGCGCTGGCGCACCTCGCTGATGTCGCCGCCGAAATCGAAGCCGCCGACAACCATCTCTCCGAGGCCATTTGGATTACGCCGCTCACCCTCTGGCCCGAAACCGAGACGTATGTGGCGGAATACCGGGTGCAGTTGAAGTAAGCGCAGTCCACCATCGCTGCGGTCCGCGCCGGCCTGCCCGTCATGGCCGAAAAACCCCTTTCGGTCCACAAGGCCGAGGGCGAGCGGCTCGTGGCCGCCCATCACGGACGCCGGCAGGTCTTCGCCGTGATGTTCAACCAGCGCACCGATCCCCATTGCCAAAAGATCCGCCACCTCGTCCCGGGTGGCGGGCTCGGCGAAGTCCGCCGCGTCAACCGGATCGTCACCGACTGGTTCCGGCCCGGGGCCGACTACGCGTGAATAGCGTGGACGGGCCCAAGCATACGACAGAGGCATTGAAATGTTGAAAAGAATCCGGTCGGTCAGTGTGGCTCTGCTTTGGGCGATAATCCCCATGCGCCAACCGATCGTCCCGGCAGCAACGAAACCAGTGCCCACAAGAATCTGGTCTTCACGGTTGAAAAGATCTCACGGACTCGTGTTCCAAGATGAATGGCGTATGGCATCGATCCCAACTCCGCCTGGGCGCGCCATCAGGTGCGGGTGTCAACTGAGTTCGACCTCCACGTCGAAACCAACCTCAAAGAGTCGCTGCCAGGGAAGGTGGATGTGATTCACGCGAACGTCCCGAACCAGGCCGGAACCGACAAATAGATCGCGCAGTTCAGTGGCGGCGCGGCTCAGGTGAGCCCGCACGCAGCCTTCGATGGCGGCGGCCTTGTCGTCGGGCAGGCGCTCCATGGTCGGGGTGATCCCCATGGCGGGCAGGTCTTCGATCAGGCACCGGGTGCGTTCGCGGGCCTGGTACAGATCGTCATCGAGGAAACGGAGGAACAAAAACTCCAGGTGCGCGGACAACTGGTCGCGGGTGGCCCCCGTGCGCAGCGCCAACGTTCGAATGACGGCCTGGGCCAGAACCGTGCCAAGCGTATTGCCGGCGGTGTTCCAGCCGCCATAGGCCGCCAAGGCCGCCACCTGGGGGTGCCGGCGGAGAAGGTCGCCCAAAATCAGATCGGCCGAATTGACAAACGCCACGTCGGCCACCGCCACCGGTCGGCCGGACTGCAACACGCCGCATAAGGCACGCACGAACTCCTCCGGGCTGCGGTGGGGCACCTGCATCTCACGACGGGTGGCACGGAAACCCTCGGTGGCGATGAACTGGTCAAACCAAGGGTGGAACTTGGCCGGCAACTGCGCGCGGATGGTGTCGAGTCCGCGCCAGATCAACCACTGGCTGTCCCCGTTGCCCTGCTGGATTGCCGGCGCATTCACAAACAACGTGAGATCCGCCTCGTGCGGGGCATCCGCCACGACGCCGCCCAGCGGCGCCAAGTGCGCCTTGAGAAGCTCGTGCAAGGGGCGGTCTTCGTAGGCGGTAATGACAGAAGCCCCCGTTGCCCCGGAATAGCGCGGCCAGATCCTGGGGGCAAACCCGGCCCGCCGGCAAGCGTAGCTGGCCAGCAGGAGGCAGCCGATCTCGTCGGCGCCGGGATAGGTGATGGCGCGCTCGGTCAGACCCCGATCGCGGATCAGCGCCTGCAGCGCGCGCGCCTCCGCAATATTCCAGCCATAGTCCGCCGTGTCATCCTGGGGCAGGAGCAAATAATCGAGCACTCCCTCGGCCAGCCAGTCCAGCATGGCGCGGTTGACGGCGTGATTGCGGGCCCGCCCCCGGCGGTAATCGTGATAGACATCGTCGGGGATCCCGGACCGCAAGGCGTCCCGTTCGGCCGCCTCATCTGACGAGGCGTCACCCAGCCCGGCTTTATGCTCGAGGTAAGAGAGCCGGAACATGCGACTGCCGTAGGTCGCCCAATAGGGCTTCTCTTCCTCACTGGAGCTGGCCCGCGAAATGCGGAGAACGACGCTGGAGGCGAGGATGGGCTGCCGGGGTCGGGCGGCTTTGAGGTCGCGCAGGACACCCAGGCGGCCGAGCACCGCTTCCGTCGACTCGGACGAGGTCCGCGAGGGGATCAGCCCGCCGTACGCCAGCGTGTCGATCGCCACAATCATGGCCTCCGCCAAGGGGGCCGTCTGGATCAGCCAGTCCACCAAATCGGCGTGCCGGCTCGCACGCCAGGGGTTGCCGAGCCACTCGCGCGGCGGCAGCAGGATTTCCATGCCGGCGGCGCGCGCGAGATAGCGCGGATAGTCGTAGTTGACGGGCCGATCATCCATCGGCAGGAGCGCGACGCGGGTCATGATGTACCCTCCCCACGCCGCGGGGAAATGTCGCCGGTTTTGCGCTCCGCCGATGAAGGGTCCGTCCCCTTCAAGTCGCGTTCGGGGCCGGCGTGCTCACGGCCGGGACCAGCTTCCAGTTTTTCAAGCTCCCGCATGCAAAGATAGAGCCCCCGCGGCACGTGGAAGCATCCCTTCCATTTCCCCCCCTTCAGCGGCAGCAAGACCTTTCCGCCGCGATTGAGATATCCATACCACTCCCCGTAAACCGGGTCGGGGAAGTGCTTCCAAGTGTAGGCGTGCACTCGCTGAAACCACGACCAGCAGGCCTCGCGACCGGTCAGACGATAACCCTTGAGCAGGGCGACCAGAGTCTCCAGGTGCACCCACCACAGCTTCTGATCCCATTCCAGCTGTTGGGGAGGATACCCCTTGGCGTCGAGAAAGTAGAAGATGCCGCCCCGCTTTTTGTCCCACCCGAATTCAAGCGTATGCAGGGCGACCTCGACCGCTTTCGTCATCAACGCCCGGTCGTTTCGGCGCTCGGCGATGTCCATCATGAACCACATGGCTTCGATGCCGTGGCCGGGATTGATCAGGCGCCCTTCAAAACAATCCAGTTTGCCTCCGGCCGGGTCCACCTGCTCGTGCAGAATCTGCCGGTCTTCATCCAGGAAAAGGGAGAAAACCTCCCTGAGGCAGGCATCCACGGCCTGAGTGAAGGTGCCGGGGTCAAGCAGCCACTCCAGTTCCAGCGTCAGATTCGCCAGGATCATCGGCAGCGCCAACGCCATCATGGGCCGGGTGCCGGGAACGGCCTTGCTGTATCTTCCCTTGGGATTCTCCCGGCGCCGGAGGATGTTGCGATAGGTGAAGTCCGCCACCTGCCGGGCGCCCTCGTCATTTGCCGCCAGCGCCAATTGGCTGAAGGCCATGGCCGCAAAACAGTCGGAAAAGATGTTGTAGGGTTGCACCAGGGGCCGGCCGTCCCGCGTCAGGCTGAAATACCAATTGCCCTCCCCGTCCCGGCCGTGGCGCCGAAGAAAATCCGCCCCGTGCCGGGCCAGTTGGAGCCACGACTCCCGTTTTTCCAGCCGGTTGTAGAGCATGGAGAACATCCACACCTGCCGGGCCTGCAGCCAAAGGAATTTGTCCGTGTCAAAGACCGCGCCATCGCGTCCGAGGCAGGTAAAATAGCCGCCGTGCTCGCGGTCCACCGAATGCCTTTCCCAAAACGGCAGGACATCATCAAGCAACGCCCGGCGATAACCTTGCGCCTGTTCAGCCATACTCGTGCTCATGAAGAAATTCGAAAGCTATGATGGGCATGTCTAGTCAGACGATCTGGCGGCGATTCGCCCTGGGCGGGAGCCGCAACGGAAATCAACGGCAACCCGACGAGCAGGCGGGCAATCATCAGGCAACCCCCGGCCTTTCGACGGCATGGACTCTTCATGGGGCATGGGGGATTGGGGACTGGGGGGAAACCGGATTCACGGTAGAAACAGTTGCGGGGCGGGCGTCTGTCTCCTCCGGGGGAAAGAGGAACGGGCCGGATTGATGGAGACGAATCGCCTCCATCAACGCCACCTGCTGCCGGCAGTCCTCGAGACGTGGACGAAACCCTGCACCCGAGCGCACGGCGTCCAAGAAGGCCCTGGTCTCGCCGAACACGCCGAGCTTCTCCGGCGCATCGAGACCTTGATCCGAAAAGGTCGTAATGAGTTGGTCGCCGCGCCAATACTCCAGAGCCCCGTCGGCCGCAGATTGGGGAGAAACGGGGATTTTGATCGCAAGCGATCGGCCGACCGCGTGGATCTCGGCGGAATCCGTGTTGATCCCGGAAACCGGCTGAATATCCACAGATACCCGGGAGCCGGAAACGCATTCCGCCTCGACCGTGATGTTCACCGCCTCCCGCTCCTCGTCCCTCTGCGTTTGCAGACGGATCCTGGCTGCCAGGAAAGGGCTCCGGGCCAAGAAGAGCGCCGCATCCAAGGCATGGATCGCAGTCGTCGAAAAATCGGCGTCCCAGCGATTGAACCGGATCATTCGGTATTCAATCCGCGCCACGGGCGGACGATGAAATTCGGCGTCGAGAATTTCCCGCGCCTTGCGCATGACTGGCATGTAGCGGCGGTTGAAGGCAACCTGCGCGTCTCCGCCGCCTTTTTCGGCGGCCGCGGTGAGCTGTCCAAGCTCCGCCGTGGTCATCCCCGGAGGTTTCTCGATCAGCACCCGGATTCCCCGCTCCAACACAAGGCTGGCGATCCGGCAGGTCATTGCCGGGGGAACGGCCACGACCACGGCATCCGGTCTTTCGGCGGTGAGCATCGCGGGTAGGTCCGTGTAGTGGCGGCCAAAGCCGAACGCCCCGGCGTACTCTCGGGCCCGCTCCGCCGCAGGATCGCAGCATCCGGCAAGTTCCACCGTCGGATCCTCGACGGAGCATCTTCGTTGGGCGGGCCCGTGGCACACGCGGGCAAACGCCCCGCACCCGATCATACAGATTCTCAAGCTCATGGCCCTAGTGATTGTTTGCGCGATCCCAGTGCGTTGAGCGTCGCGAGCCGCGTTTGATGGTCAAGGCTGTGATCGCCGTTCCTTGGCTGATTGAAGACCCGAGTCCGATTCAAGGCTTTTTGCGCAGGATCAGAAGGGCCCAATCATTGCGATCCGGCGCTTCCGGCGACGTCCACGAGGGGCCGGTGATATCCGGCAACTCGATTCTTTCTCCGGTCATGGCGCCGAACCAGCAGGCGGTGTACTGCTCCGGCTGCAGCTGGATCGTGACCTTGCCGGAATGCGGCAGGTACACGGCATAAGTTTCACCCAGTTCGGCGAGGCAGTAGTTGCCACCGTCGACCAGTTCGTCGTGAGGGTTCGTCTTCCACCACGCGAAGCTGGTGAAGAAATCGACGATGTGCCCGTAACCAAGAAACATGGTCATGGTGTCATCACCGCGCCCGTTCAGCCAGCCCCCGCCCGTGTCGGGCCAGATATCAGTGCCCCGACGCGTGCTCTCGCCCGCCGTCTGATACCCGCCGGCCATGTAGATGTCCCACGCCGTGCGGCGCAGTGCCTCCGCTGATTCGGAGCCCGGGCCCGGCGCCCAGATCGGATAATGATCCTCGTAGCCGTATTCTTCGTTGGTTTGCGGAATGATCCGTCCCATCTTCTCCTGCAGCTTCCGCTGCTTCAGGATAAAGGCGTGCTGTTGCCGCGACCACTCCTGAAACGAAGTGAAGTCAAACCAGTCTGATGTCCGGTCCTGGTGCAGGTTTTCGACGGGATGACTGGTGGCCAGATGTTTGTACGGATCCCACGTCTTAATGAGCGTGCCTGTTTCGTGGGTCCACGCGTCGGATCGATAGCGGTCCAAATCGTCACCGAGGTCCCAAGTGATGTTGGAAAACGCCCCGAACCGCGCGATCGTATAGCGAATGAAGCGGCGCTCGTCGTCGCTGCCAGCCGCCGGATGCACCTTGTTGTCGTTCATGTCGAGGACCAGGGACATGATCATGTCGCGATCCCGCGCGAAACGCAGCGCTCGCTCAAACTTGCGCCAAAACGGGAGGGCAAACCGCGTGTAGTCGAAGTCGGGGTGATACATGTCCTCGTAGCCCGGATGATACACGTCGCGGCCCTCCTTGCCCGGCCACGGAGCCAGATAGGTGGTGAAATCATCTCCGTTCATCACCGGCTCGCCGAAGAACACATCCTCACGCCCCGAGATGGTCAGGCGGATGCGGTTTACCTGGAGGCGATGCAGCCGCTCGATCGAATAGCGGATGATGCGCTCGTCCTTCCAACCCAGGAGGAAATAAGCGGTGGTTCCGTTAAAGAAATAATGTTCGCCCGTTCCGGCCCAAATGAAATGCCACGGATACTGGGGGTCGACACGGAGCAGTCCGCGACGGCGGCCATCGGTGGCGTGAAAGCTGCCGGTGAATGTCTTCCGCATCGCCTTTTCCAAAAGGGTTACGGCGTAATGGTAGTCGCCGGGGGCAGGCGGCATGAACCGGATCCGGTAGGCACTGCCGTCCTCCGAATCCGCAAACCCCTCTACGTTCCAGCGTTGGCTTCCATCCACGCCCTCGAACCAACCGGTCAAGCTGGCATCCGTGAACGGATTGGCCATGCCGGGACGGGAAACAGTGGCCGCAACTTCCACGTAGTCGTAGGCTTCCACGGAATTTGCGGATTGCGTGAAGGAGACACCCGGTGCGTCGGCACAAGATGCGCCGGGGCAAATGCCGGCCATAATCCCAAGGCCGATCAGCCAGCGCGTCCCCACGCGCCAAGACTTCTGCTCTCGCATGGCCGTTTTCACCGACATGAAAACGGCAAAAGACTCCATCGATTCGATCGTCAAGGCAATCCCGACTTACCCACACAGGATATGCCGAAAATGTCCCGATACGCGTCGAGAAAATGCTTATGTCGCGATGCCAATGGCCATGCCGCTCAACCGGGACCAACGCCGCGTTGCGCCTGTCAGGCGGAGCAAATCCCCGGAGGTTGGCACCGGGCGTTACGACCGGCGACGATAGCACGCGGATTCGCCAGGGCGTACCGAAATCCGCGCCGGCGATGTTCGCCGGGCATGCCGCGGAGAATCCGATCCGGGGCGGCGCCTCACGCCCACCGAAAAACGGCCGTCAGCAGTCCCGGTTTGGCGGCGCGAAGCTCGGAATAAATGCGCGGCGCATCGGCCGGTTCGCATTGCTCGCTCACGAGGTCAAGAGTCTTTAGCCGTCCGTCCGCCAGGAATCCCAATATCGCGCGGATGTCGCGCGCTTGGTTGTCTCGCGGAAAATGCACCGAGAGCTCGCGCTGGAACGCCTGGCGGTAGTCGAACACCACCTCGCCCGCGTAGCTGCCCTGAACGACCAGTCGGGCCGGCTCGGTGATCGTGTTGTCCCACGGTTTAGCCTTCCCGAGCTGGATTGATTGCTGCAGGACCGCCGGGACACCGGTGGAATCCACCACGACGTCGGCGCCCAGGGGTTGCTCACGACCGAAAGCGGTCAGCAGCCCCCCACTGGGCACCATCGCCCTGATTCCGGCAGCCTTGGCGAGAGCCACCCGGTCGGCGCTCAGATCCGCCGCCACCACCCTGGCTCCGGCAAGCTGGTGCAGCCGGGCGGCGAGCTGGCCGATGGGGCCGAGTCCAACGATGGCGACTTCGTTATGGGGACGTGTCGCCGCGCAGCAAACGCCACGATAGGCGATGGCGGCAAGCTTGGTGAGGGCCGCCTCCAGCGGATTCACGCCGGCGGGCAACGGGAAAACGCTGTCTTCACCACGCAGCGCGTGGGCGATATGCCCGCCCCAAAGCAGGGGCTGGTCGGCCTTCTCTGTGCCCTGGCAAAACACCAGCGCGCCTTCCTCGATCCCAACGCCCGCCCCGCGCGCGACGACGCGTCCAACCATTGAATAACCCGGAATAAATGGAAAGACGCCGGCATGTTGTTTTCCCGCCAGACATCGCATTTCCGTCCCGGGGCTGATCGCGGTATAAAACGCCTCGACGATCACTTGGCCCGGCCCTGGATCGGGTACGCCCGTCTCCACAACTCCAATCCGATCAATGCCTGTAGCAACCAGCGCCCTTGTTTTCATGTTAGCCAGGGGGTTCCCCACTCCAGTTTCGGCAAATTGCCGGCCCAAAATCGACGGGGGTCCGAACTTCCTTGAGCCAAGGCTACCGCCGCGCGGTCACCCGCTACGGCAGGCGCGCCGCCCCCTTCCTCGGTTTCATTCCGCTCGTCGTAATCGTCGCTGGGCTCTTTCATCGCTTTTGGAAAACCCGCCCTAGCGTGTGGCGGCTGAACGCGCAGGTCCCGGCCGGCCGCGGACCACCAGGGGTTCGATCTTGAGCCACGAACGCTTCCGCGACGACTCCAAGCCCTTCTCCGCCAATTGAACTCCTTTGGCGCCTTCCAGCAGGGTCCAAATGAACGGTTCATCGGCCACCACATGCTTAAGAAAAAGTTCCCATTGGACCTTGAAGGCGTTGTCGTAAACGGTGGCGTCCGGCATTCGCTGCCAGCCATCGAGAAAATTGATGGGTTGGACGATATCCGGATTCCACATGGGACAGGGCGTGTCTTCGGCTCGTTGGGTCCAGCAATCGCGCAGCCCGGCGACCGCAGATCCGTTGGTGCCATCCACCTGCAGGGTCAACAAGTCGTCGCGTCGCACCCGGACGCACCAGGAGCTGTTAAAATGCAGGATGATGCCTTGATCCGTCTCAAAGGTGGCATAGGCGGCGTCGTCGGCGGTGCATTGGTAGGTCTTCCCACGCTCATCGCGTCGCTCGGGCATATGCGTGGCGCAAAGGCAGGAGATCGACGTCAGATTGCCGAAAAGATTGTCGATGACGTAGCGCCAGTGGCAGAGCATGTCGATGGCCATGCCGCCGCCGTCTTCCTTCCGGTAGTTCCACGACGGCCGTTGCGCGGGCTTCGCCGCGCCATCGAACACCCAATAGCCGAACTCACCACGCACCGAGAGAATGCGGCCAAAAAAGCCGGCCGCTATGAGCTGCTTCAGCTTCTGCAGGCCGGGTAACCACAGCTTGTCTTGCACGACGCCATTCTTGAGGCCCGCCGCCGTGCATTCCTCGTAGAGGGCAACGGCCGTCCTGGTGTCGGCCGCAGTTGGCTTTTCGCAGTAGATCGCCTTTCCGGCCGCGATCGCCTGCCGGACGCTCCTGGCCCGACAATCGGTCGCTTGAGAGTCGAAATAGATCTGATTAAAGGAATCCCGAAGCGCTGCATCGAGGTCTGTTGTCAGGCGCTCGACGTTATGGGCGCGGGCCAGGGCCTTGAGCTTGTCTAGATTGCGACCGACCAAAATCGGCTCCGGCATGATGACGTCGCCATTGGTCAGGCGTACGCCACCCTGCTGGCGAATGGCCAGGATGGACCGGACCAGGTGCTGGTTGGTTCCCATCCGCCCGGTCACGCCATTCATGACCACGCCGATCGAATGTACCTTCATGGGATCTGTAAGGGATGTACCGTCGTTTTGCCGGTGCCGTTGAATCTCAGCCGTGGGCGCAATAGGCCATCTTGATTTCCTCCACGTATCGCCCTTGATCCGATAGCCAGCGCCGGCGCGACATGATCTCGACCTCATTGAAGCCCTTGAATCCGGCGCGCTCCATCCAGCCGCGAATCTGGCGGATGGGGATGCAGCCTTCGCCCATGAGCCCCCGATCCTCGAGAATGTCGGTCGTCGGGGTACGCCAATCGGAGACGTGAAAGGCGAAGAGCCTGCCCTCGCGACCAGCGGCGGCGATCTCGTGCTCCAGCCGTTCATCCCACCAGGTGTGATAGACGTCGATGGCGATCCCCAGCCATGGGGAGCGAAGTTTGTCGCAGATTTCCCGCGCTTGGCTGACGGTGTTTACGGCTGACCTCTCGTCGGCGTACATCGGGTGGAGTGGCTCAATCGCCAACCTGACCCGGGCAGCTGCTGCATGGGGCAGGAGGGACGCAATCCCTTCGGTGATCTGGCGGCGCGATTCGGCGAGCTCCTGGCCGACGGCCGCGCCACACACCAGGACAATCAAGGGCGCGCCAAGCGCCGCCGCCTGGTCGACACACCGGCGATTCTCATCGATCGCCCTGCGCCGACGTTCGGCGGTGTTGCCGGCGAAAAACCCGCCGCGGCAAAGCGACACCAGCGCGAGCCCATGGTCGCCGATCAGTCGGGCGACCGTGGCGGGATCCCGCCCGGCCAAGGTCTCGCGCCACACGCTGATGCCTGTGATTCCCGCCGTGGCATAACCTTTCACCGCTTCCTCGATCGTCCACGGCTTGGTCGTGATCGTGTGAACGCAAAGCCGAGACAAGTCCTGGAGTGGAGAAACCATTGGCGGGGACCTCTCAGCAGCCAAAAAAGGTGTAATAGGACTTGCGCTCCGCCAAACGCTGGAGGAGTAACGCCAATTCACGAAGATGATAGTCGCCCCACATGCCTGATTCTCCGCAGGGAACCTTACGCCCGGGTGGCACATGATCCCAATCATTGGGGCGATGATAGACGGCATGCAGCAGGAGCCCTTGGTGGCGGGCCGAGGTCGAAAGATAAGGTTCGCGGAGGAGCGTTTGGGCGATGGTCAGACCAGCGCCCGCATAGCGGCGACTTTCGGCACCGCGGCCCTTGGTCTGCAGGTATCTTCCGAGGCGGATCAAACCCTGCCCGGCGATCGCCGCCGCCGAGCTGTCCACCGGCTCGTGGTTGTTGAAGGGATCCGCCGGACGATCCAAATACCCCTTGAGCGCGGAGAGCCCGGGGGCGCCTGAATCCCAGTAAGGCACCCCATCGGTCGGGGTGTGTTCAATGTAGAAATCGGCCGTGGCCAGGGCCGTATCCAAGAACCGGGCGAGCAACTTGTCCTTCTGGCCGAATGACTCGAATTCCCCCGTCGGAAGCGCCTCAAGGAACTCAAGTTGCTCGGCGTAGCCACAAAGAATCCACGCGAGGCCGCGCATCCAGGTGGAAAAAGGGGAATAACCCTGCTGGGTGCTGGGGCAGCGGTAAGAGCCGTCATTCAGATTGAAAATCGATTCGTGCGCCACCCGGCCGCGGACATCATAATGGTCGCGCCCCCGGCCGAAGTAGACGTTATATTTTGCCGTGGTCTCAGCATGCTGCAGGAGGCGCCCGAGCAAAGAGATGGCTTGATCGCTTTCACTCCAGAGGAGATGGCCCAGCTGGTGGGCCAAGCCGAGAGAGCGCAAGGAGCGGATCGTGTCGGCAAAGAGCGAATGCGGCCCGTTGAACGAGTAGATGTAGCCAAGGTTCTGCGGGAGGCGCGTCCAGCGCGCAGCCTGAACTGCGCCGGATACCCTCAGCGCCAGCTCATACGTGCGGACGTCGCCAGGCTCGGCCGGAATCCGGCCGGCCTTGGCGAGTTGATAGAGGTTGCCGTAAGTGGAAACAATGTTGAAGCCATGATCGTGGACCCCGATATGGGTGAGATGTCGGGCCATATGGTTGAGTGTTCCCTCGCGGCCGATGGCCAAAGCTTTCCGATCGCCGGTCGCCGCAAACTGCAGGATCGCCGACCCGAACTGGAATCCCTGCGTCCACTCGGTCCAGCCACGAGAGGTGTACCGGCCGTCCACCGTGAACACGGGGGCACCTTTCGCCATGTCCCAAGTCTTTGTCAGCGCGAGGATCTTTCGGCCGGAGACCTCGAAGAGATGATCAATGTCCCGGCGAAGCGACCTTGGGGTCAACGATGTCTCAATCCGCATCATTTTAACATGGTCTCCGGCCCTGCGAAACGGCCCTGGTTACAGCCGGCGCAGGTGCAGCCCCCCGTCAATCGGGATCACCGCCCCCGTCGAGAACGGGAAGTAGCCAGCCACGATTGCGCGCACGGCCAGTCCGACATCCTCGCCTTGGCCCCAACGCCTTTGGGGCACGACGCCGTCCGTGATGAATTTGTCATACTTGCGCCTCACCGCCGATGTCATGTCGGTGGCCATGATTCCGGGACGAAGCTCAAAAACCTGGATCCCTTCCGCGGCGAGCCTTGACGCCCACAGCTGGGCGGACATCGACAGACCCGCTTTGGAGATGCAGTAGTCGCCCCGATTGAGCGAGGCGGTGTCGGCCGAAACGGATGTGATATAGATGACCTTGAAGCCGCCGCGCAGAGCCGGCTTTGGCTTCTCCGCGAGCCAGTAGCGCACGACCGCTTGGGTGAGGAAGTGGGGACCCTTGAGGTTCGTGCTGATGAGTTCCTCAAATGATTCCTCCGTCGCCTCCGTCAGGTCTGCGCGAAACCTCGGCGCAATGCCGGCATTATTGACCAAGGCGTCGATCCGCCCGAACTGATCGAGCGTAACCGCCATAAGGCGCGCGCGATCGGCTTGGGCGCCAATGTCTGCCTGGACCGAGCCAAATTTCTGGCCCCGCGACACTGCCTTCCGCCTGCACAAACCAATGGTCGTGGCGGCCGCCGCGAGATTTCCGACATAGTTGACCACGACAGAGCAACCAGCAGCGGCCAATTGCACGGCAATGCCCCGCCCCAAGCCCCTGCTGGCACCGGTCACAAGCACAACCGGCTTGGCCCTTCGAGATGTTGCCATCGTTTCAGTTTACACTAGAAACTTGCCCCTGGTGAGGATTTTCCCGCCTCCAGTTAGCACATTGTCGACTTGGTTTGCATGACAAATGCGCCATTTCCGTTCTCTCCTCATCGATCACGCCAACATCCGCATGCCCGGCTTGTGCGTCTCGACGTTTGCCCTGCACCGACATCTGGCTGAACACTCATCAATCGAGCCCCACCGACACCGATGGAGTCAACTGATTCTTTACCTGAGCGGTCAGGGTAAGCAGATATTCAAGAATGGATCTATCCAAGTCGCGCCGGGGACCCTGGTGGTGCTGCCGCCGGGAGTCTTGCACGCCTTTCAACGCGCGGCGGATCGCGCCCCGTTGTGCCTGATGATCGACTTTCGGCTGAGGGGAGAGCGATTGCATCCGGAAGTCGTATGCAGCGTGAATCGCTCGGAGTTGACGCAGGTCCGGCAGAACCTGGCTTACCTGCTGAAGCTTCAGGCCCGGGAGCGCGGCGTGCTGCGCTGGGAGGGGGCGATAGTCATTTTGCAGATACTGATCACGATGCTTCGTTCGGCCGGGTGGCTGGAGCGCCCGCAATCAGCGTCAGACGGCGACGCCAGTTTGGCGATTCGGCGCCTTCTCTCGAGCATGGATCTCACCGATCCTCTCATGCAGGTCGTACACCGGAGTGGTTATAATCGCGATCATTTGAATCGCCTCGTGAAGAGAGAAACGGGGCTCACGCTGGGACAGATGCGCACACAGCAGCGCCTCAAAAAAGCCAAGCAGCTTCTGGCGGCGGGCATCCAGGTGGGCGATGTGGCGGCGTCAATCGGACTGCCGGACCAAAGTTATTTTGCCCGCTGGTTTCGCCGCCAGACCGGTCAGCAGCCCTCTCACTGGAATCGTCGCAGTATCGGATAGGTAACCTCGATTCTAACTCTAGCCCACCGGCGTAAACGGCGACTGCCCGTCCGGCGCACAGGCTCCGTTTGGCATGATCTCGTGGAGCCCCAAGAGACGTTTACCTCACCCGCCGCACTGCAAATCGAGATCGAGACGGTATACGAGCACGCTGGGTAGGTGGAGTCCGTCGTATGCGCCCCGACCAACTCGTCACCCGGTTCAAGAAAGGCGAGTCCCGTCAGGAGCATTCGTCAGACCGAACCATCCTCCAGTTCCCGGTGCCCTGAAACCGGCATAAACGTGTACCCGCTATGGCGGACCATGAATGCGGAGCGTCGCTTGATCGAACACGATGGATGTCTGGCAGCGCACACTCTCAGAAAATCGTTCGCTCGAGGCGTCGACCTAAAAAGAACCCACTGACCCAGACGGCTCTAAAAAAGCCATCATAAGTTGGTGAATAATAATAATATAAGTGGAGGTGGCGGGAGTTGAACCCG
>CAZAFS010000017.1:0-22931 GCA_964484165.1 uncultured Opitutaceae bacterium
GCAGGGCCGATAGGATCGGGAGACTACGGCTTGTTTTCATTACATAATGAGTTTTACCAACGCAGCTCTAATAGATATAAATCGGTCCGTCTGGATCGTGGCTGCGCCTCTTCTCATCGCGCGGCGCAAGTTCGGACATCGCATTTTCAGCGGTCGATCGATTTTATACTTATCCTGTGCGAGGAGACGTCGAGCGCGGCTGGTCAACGCGAAGGGCATCATTCTGCGACACAGATGGGGAAGATAGCTTTATCTTCACGGCGATAGTCAAAAAGAACTTGAACGAAGGAATCTCGATGCGAAGAGTTCGTCCGCCTGCCTCGACCTGCCAGGCACCTGCCGGCAACGCCTGCCAGACACCCCCACCCTGCTTCTCGGGGTCGGCGCAGACGACTTCCAGCGAGCCCCCCAGTAACGCCTTCGGCAGGCCGACCGAGACGGTGCAGGGCTTGGTGGGTGTAACCGCATCAGTTGCCAGATCGTAGGCATAGTTGTTGAGATCGATGGTCAATAGCGACGCACCGTCGCGCTCGAGAATACTCGCATTCACGCCGACCTCCTCGGGCGCGTTGGTCGAGAGGGAAGGCGTCAGGCCGCAAGCCTCCATCAGCCGTCGCAGGCCGGCCGCATCTTTCCAGCCGCTTTCAAAATAGGCCTTGCCGGGCTTCTCCGTTGTGCGCAGCAGACCGGGCCGCCCCGCGAACCGGTCCAACAGGCTGGCGGGGCGGTGCACCAGATACCCGTCCGGCCCAAAGAAGGTCCCGGTCTCGCCCGTGGCCACGACCCGCCCGCCCGCCTTGAGATACTGGTCGAGCACCGCGGCCTGCGCGTCGGTCAACACCAGCATTGAGGGCAACACAACCACCTTGTACCGCCGTAGCGCCTCAAGCGACATGTCCTGACTCAGTATGATATCCCATTGCGCATGCGTGTTGCCAAGGTAGTCGCACCAGCCTTTGTATTCATTCAAGAACATGGCGGGGCGCAAGCCCATGGCGTCAATTGACGCCACATTGGACCACGGACAATAAACCAGCCCGATGTCAGCCCGGTACTCCCGCCCGCTCAGTTCCGGGGCGACGGCGCGGATGAACGTATTGATGTACCCCGCACTTTGGTCGGTGCCCGGCGAATACGAATCCAAGTACCAATTATGGTAATCCATGATCCCGCGGTTGGCCAGGCAGTCAAACGCGAGGACCTTGTGGAGATTCTCGTAGGCCTGCCCGGAGTACCTTTTGGGCACGTAGAGGCTGGGCCAACAGTAGGAGACATTACTCACCTTCTGGCCTAGGCGGCTCACGTAGGCGATCCGTGCCTTGGGCGGCAAGCCCATCTCGGGCATCGCCGTGAAGGCACCCTTCGTCTTCCACTCGAAATGCGCAATGTCGCAGATGCCCTTCATGAACCCGCCGCCCGGCAGCAGCGGAATAGTGTTCCCGAAAATGGGATTGTTCAGGCCTGCCTGCTCCATGGCCCTCTTGCCGGAACGATAGATTCCTTGCCAGTACTGTAAGCTGAGCTCGGTTTTGTTGATTAGATGGCTGCGGAACAGTACGTCGTCGAGCCAGCGGGGGTCCCGTAGTCGGTCGTTCTCGGAACGCTTCTGCTCCCCATAGGCGGTGGCGATATATTCCCGGATATCGAAGGTATCGGCATCCTTGACGCCTAACGCGTCCAATTGCTCCGGCGTGAAATGCCGTTTGAGGAACGTGCGATAAGTGTATATGCTCCAAAGGCCGAAACTGCTCTGATTTACCTGCCATATGTCGGAGTCGCCGAAGTTGTCGATATGCACACCCCCCGGCCTGAATCGCTTGATGGCGAATTCGAGTTCGCGGCACTGGTATTCGAGTAGTTGCGGATTGGCGTGGTCCTCAGAGGTGAGGCGGCCGATGACCCAGCCGCTGCCTTGCTGCACGTTCGGATCGCTTACTTGGCGCTGGGTGGCCTGCGCAAGCCCTGTCTTCTGCGCCAACTCGTCGGTGATGTCCGGGTTAGTAAACCTCAGACTCAGGCTCCATTGGTTCTTGAGGTCGCGCACGGCGAGCACTTCGTAGAGCTTACCTTCCGGTATCCCGCGGCCATCCGGGTAGGTAAACGCCGGCAGACCGTGACTCTTGGCTGTGGGATACGGCGCCCACGACACGTTATTCATGAAGGCATCGAGCCCGAACCAGCGCACCGTTCCTTTCTGCCCCGTCCATTTCTCCCAGTGCCAGCCGTCTAGGAGCAGCGTCTTTTTCTCTTCATCGATGAGGGTCACAAAGTCGCCCACTTCCCCGGCGTCGTAATACATCATGGGTCGCGAACCGGCCTGGATGACACGGTTCCAGCGATCCGGCACGTTGGTTTGCTTTTCCAGCATGTCGGCGAACCAGAAACCATACCAGCCCCCAAACCAGCCCGCGGCGCGCCAGCAGTCGGCATTGACCGTGCGGATGTCCTCCAGGCTCTTGAATTCCGGGTCGGTCGCCACGGTGGTGTACCGGTGCCACCAGGGCGCGGCGTCTCCGGCCCTGGCACATGGCGCCAAAGCCATAATGGCCGCGCACAACGCGAGGAAAACGCCATTATGCATGGTCATCTCCAATAGTGAGAAATCGTCTTTCGGACGACCTTGGCACATGCCCGTGCAATCGCTCGGGAACAGCTCCCTTTTTGTTTTCATGGTTCTGCCATTACCGGATGTCGAACGGAAGCTCAGTCGATGAAGACCATCGCGTAGTAGGTGAAGGAAGGCACGCGAAGAACCAGCTCACCCGTCTTCGCTGAGAACTGCCAGGCATCCGCCGGCAGATCGGCGATTTCGGAAATCCCGTCCGCATCGGCCGTGATGAGCTGCACCCGCGAGACTTTGAAGGCGCGGGACTTCGAGCCGGGCTTCAACGTCACCTTGCAGGCGGGGGCCGCGGTTATGCGGTCGCTCTCGACGTCAATGTTGTTGTTGACCAGGTCCAAGATGAAGCCCGGCGTCTTCGTCGGCCGCCAGAGGCTGACTTCAGCCGTTTTCGGCGCGTCCGTCGTGAGAATCTGTTCAAAGCCGTCGAAAACCAACAGGTCAGCCATGGACTTCCCGGCGGCCGTCTGATCCTTTCCAGTAAAATACTCCGCGCCGGGCTCTCCACTTGTCCAGTGGACACGCGGGTGGTGCGCCAGTTGCGCCAACGCGTTTGTCCGGCGCGACGTGAGGAACTGGTCCGGGCCATAGCGGGTCCCGGAATGTCCCGTCACCACAATCCGTCCGCCTCGCTCGACATACCGCTGCAAGGCGTCGACCTGCTGGTCGGTGATCGAGAGGATACTGGGAAGCACGATCACCTTGAACCGCTCAAGACCTCCTGCCGCGAGGTCCTGGCTAAGCACCACATTCCACTGTAGCCGTGCGTTGCAAAGGTAGTCAGTCCAGCCCTTATATTCGTTGAGGAAAAGCTCTGGCACCGGTCGCAGGCCATCAATGGTCGCCACCAGCGTCCATGGGCAGTAGACCAAACCGATGTCGGCGGCAAAGTCACGACCGCTGGCCCGTGGCGCCACTTTGTCGATGAACCTATTAATGTAACCGGCGCTCTCGTCGGTGCCGGGCGAATAGCGGTCTAGATACCACTGGCCGTAATCCATGATGCCGCCATTCGAGAAGCACTCAAAGGCCTGCACCTTATGCAGGTTGACGTGCTTCGGCCCGCTCAGGCGCTTAGGTACATAAAGACTAAACCAGCAATACGAGGTGCCACTGTAGGTTCGCGCAAGCCGCACGACGTAGGCGGACCTTGCCTTCGGCGGCAGACCCAATTCAGGAAGCGTGCTGTACGTTCCTTCCGCCAGCCATTCGAAACATGGTACATCGCAAAACCCTCGCGCTAATTCTGAGCCCGGAAACATGGGGATAATATTGCCAAAGATCCCGCAATCGAGTCCCACCTCGGCTGCCGCCGCCTTGGCTGCGTGATAGACTTCCCTTCCGTACTCCAAGCCGGTTTCCACCTTGTACACAAGGTAGGCCTTCCAGATCTTGTCGTCCAACCAGCGCGGATCGCGCAGGTGGTTGCTATTGAGTTTGCCTCCGCTTACGTCCCCCTGCGACATGTAATCCCGGATTTCGAAAGTATTCACGTTTTCGATGCCACACGCTTGGAGCTCATTTGCGGTCATCCTTGAGCGCAGGAACTCCCGGAAGTTGTGCGAAGACCATTGACCGAAACTCATCATCATCGGAATAAGGGTGTCCGTATCCCCCAGGTTATCGACGAACACGCCCGCCGGGCGAAAGCGTTTGATGAATTCAGCGCTCTCCCGGCAGTCATAAGCCCGCAATTGGGGGTTGGCTCGGTCGAGCGACACCAGGCGCATCGTGGCCCATCCATTTCCGCCTTGGACATCCCCGCCGCCCTTTTGACGATGGGACACGGTCGCCAAACCTGAGGCGGTGGCAATCTCGTCGGTGATTTGGCTATTACTGCTTTCCATAAAATGCAGCGTTCCATCAATCCACTGCCGTCCAAGGACATCATAGAGTTTTCCAGGAGGGATTGGTGCGCCGTCCGGCGTCGTAAAGGCAGGCAGATCAAAAGCCTTGGCAGTGGGGTAAGGTGCCCACTCTGAATTTTCCATAAAGCTCTGCAAACCGAACCAATGTGTCTTCCCCGGCTGGCCGGCCCACGTCTGCCAGTTCCAAGCATTTACGATGAGCTTGTTGTCGTCGCCGACGAGCACCGCGAAATCGCCGACCTCGCCAAGGTCATAGTAGGCTATTGGCTTCGCTCCCGCGTCCTGAATCAGTTTTCGGGCCGTCGCCGGAGAACCGTTCTGAAAGTCGAAGTACCACAAACCATACCAGCCCCCATAGCAGAATGACCGGTAGCTCTTGGCGCCGATGGTCCCAATATCTTTGCCTTGCGGATCTGTCGCGGTGGTTGTGTAGTCCGTCCACCAGGGTGCGGCCGGCAGAGGCCCGGATTGGGCCGCAAGCGTTCCAGCAAGGCTGGCCGCCGCCACCGCGCACATCCAGCTGTATGTTCGAATCGCGGTGCGGTTTTGGGGTTGTAGGTGTTTGCTCATGTTTGTCGCGACCAAGTACCAAAATCCCCCGCCATGATCGCGTGGTTGGGGACCCCAGGGGACTCGTCTGACGAGGAGCGGGCGCGGGCTGAGCTTACAGTGTCTTAAGAAGCTCGTTGTACCGTTTTTCGAGTTCGGCGGCCTTTTCAGGGAAATCCCGAATCACATTCCTCGTCTGGCCAGGGTCATCACGCAGGTTGTAGAGTTGCTGCTTGGGAGCCCCTTCTTTCAACCGCCCCTGGTCATCATAATCTGAATTGCTCTCCCCGATATCATTCAGGTGCAGGCCCCAATGCGCCGACAGGTCGGTCGTCACCCCGCGTGATCCTTGCCCGGGAATGAAGACCCAATCGCCGGAACGCAGAGCGAACCCGTATATCCCAAGAGACAGCATTTCGGACCGGATCGGCTGCGCAGTTGGGCTCAGCAATACCGGTAATTGGTCCAGGCTGTCTTTCGCCTCTCCTTCCGGGGCTTTGATGCCCGCCGTGGCCCAAACAGTCTTGACGACATCCGCCAGTGAAATCAATGCCCCGGTGGTTGTGCCCGGGGAGATCTTGCCGGGCCAGCGAACGATAAACGGTTCGCGGACGCCCCCCTCCCACGCATCAGTTTTCTGCCCCAGCCAGTTCAGGTTTGCGCGATGCCCCCGGGCGAGGACCTCTTTATAGATGACGGCGCCATTGTCGCTGAGGAAGATAACCATCGTGTTATCCGCAACGCCGCAATCGTCCAGCGCCCGGAGAATCCGCCCCACACACCAATCCAATTCGTAGACAAAGTCCGCATAGACGCCCTCCCCGGTGCGCCCAAGGAATTCTTTCGCCGGGTCAATTGGAGCATGCGGCGCCGCGAGCGCCAGATTGAGGAAGAACGGCTTCTCCTTGGTTTGCCTGATCCATTCGATGGCTTTCTCCGTGACGATAAGATCGATCCGATCATCCGGCCGCATCAGGTGCGCCATCGCTGCCCCGGTGCTGCGCCCGAAGGCAAACGCTCCCTTTTCCATATCGATGCCCCCGTTTGGGTATTCTATCTTCAACGGGTCCGACGGCTCCAATCCGACCACATTCCTGTCGTGGACGAAGACTGCCGGAGGCTCGTTATGTGTGAATGGCGTGCCATAGAAGGTGTCGAAGCCACACTCGAGCACGCCCGGACGGAGTTCGCTGTTCCAGTCGATGTCCTGCCGATTTTTCCGATCCGGCCGGACCACGCCCCAGCCTAAATGCCATTTTCCGAAGTAACCAGTCGCATAGCCATGATCGTGGAGCACGGAGGCTATCGTCGGGCGGTGTGTGTCGACCAACAACTCTCCGACCCAATTCTGGTAGTAGTAGCGCCCGGTCATCATAGCATAGCGGGACGGCGTGCAAACCGCCGCCGCCGCATGCGCATCCAAGGCCCGGATCCCCTGCGAGGCCAGCCGGTCGATGTTCGGCGTGGCGATCACCTTCGATCCGTAGCAACCTCCGTAGCAACCTACATCGCCAATTCCGAGATCATCCGCCATAATCAGTACCACGTTGGGCGGCGTCGACGGCTTGGGTGCCGCCGCTGCATCAAGAGCCAAGGCGAACAGCGCGCCAAGCGAAGTTAACAGCATCGAGGCTTTCGAGCGACGGTCTGTTTTGCTAGGTATCATGACAATTTCTTCTCCAGTTTTCACTTGGCGTTTTACAGATCGCCTACCTTGCCTCCACCACATGGCGCTGTCTCCATCTCTGATGGAAGGCGGCGCCAGTGGTTACTAAGCATTCGAAGGAATGATGGCTTTGCCTGTGAGGTTGGGCTCAACCAGACGAAGCCATTCCTGCCGTCGAACCTCAGAAGTTAAACTGGGTCCGCACCTTCCAGCTCGTGTATGGCAGACGGGGGTAAATGTACCGCTGTACTTGTCCCGCCGTCAGCGCCGAATATGGCAGCATATCGCTCTCGCCAAAGAGATTATCGACATTGAGCTGAACATCAATCGAATGCCCCCTCTTTAGCGCCCAGCTCTTTCCCACCATCAGATTAGCGTAGAAAGTGCTTTTCCCGTAAAGGGTGGCGCTGTTGTTATTCGCATCATACCCGATGACGGGTGGTGAATGGAAGTTTCCGCCAACACCGATTCGCGTCCCATTCAGCCAAGACAACGGCCAAGACGACGCCACCTGGTTGAATCGATAACTCGTGAAGAAGTTTGATTGATCCCTCCAGTTCCCGAGCCCCGGCCGGCCTGATTGAAGATTGATCGCTTGGAGCACTGTGCCCGCATATGCGTAAGCGTCGGCGAAGGTCGCTGGATTGAGAGTAAAATTGCGGCTCGGAGTGCCGTCTCGTTGCGCGACGTAGGTCGCTACTGGGGTCGGCGTATTGCTTAGCGGCGTGGGGTTGTTAGCCCAATCTTTCGCCACCGTGGCGTAAAAACCATTATAGAACTTTGCGACAGTACCCGAAATGATCTTATTCTGACTGTAATTGTAAGATACCGACCAATTCTTGGTAATGTTTCCTACCAATTCGATTTCATAACCCTTTCCGTTGTTGTCCGAGATATCGCGCTCGGATCCCGTCCACAATAGGTCGGTCTCATGTGCGTCTTGCATTACCTGGGGCAACGCCTGTCCCAACGCTTTCTGGGTAACGACAATCGCATTCAGTGCGGGATCGAATGCGTTTGACGTCGTTACATAGAAGACCGCCCCGTTCTGATCGTTGTTCTTGTAGACGTTGGCATTGAGGTAGATCCGACCACCTAACAGGTTGAAGCGGATGCCGTAGTCCTTGCCTTTGCCCGAGCGCATAGGGACCGGCTGGTGCAGGACGTTTATCGTCCCCGGCTGCGGCTGTACGCTGTTAGAACTGTTGACAGTAAATCCGACCCATTTGACGGGCGCCAGGTACAGTCCTAAGGTTCTTGTGCGGCCCGAAAACATAGTCCAGTTGAGGTTACGGTTGAATAAGGTGTTGGGCGTATACCAAAGATTGGTCGAGTTGGGGACCCTCACACCTCCCGCGCTGGCAGTTTGTGCTATCTGATCATCCCAGCGATAGCCACCCGTAACGACAATTCGATGGTCCCAAAACGCGCTTTGGCCTGCCATCATTTCCGTAGCAATGCGGGTGAGATTCTGGTTGACGACGCCGTTTTGGAGCCACTGGACGTCCACACCGGTGGATTTAGGAACTGGATTTGCCAAAGGGTCGAGCGCCCCATGCTGCCCGTTGGGGTCATTGAAATTCAAATAGGTCAAGCGCTGGACCTCATTATAAAAATTGTCTATTGGTAAGCCGTTGTTGGCTGCGGTATTCCATTCGTTCTGATTCTCCACCAGCTGCCAGGTCTTATCGTTCTGTCCCATAAAAATGAATTGGTGCTGACCGAGCCACTTTGTCCATCCGCTCGCCTTGGTCAGATCCAAGTGGTAGCTCACCGAGCCCCGCCATGAGTGAATTTTTGTATTTATCCATGTTTGCTGGGCAAACCCAGTCTCATAGAGTTGTCCTTCGTAGGGATTTGCGGCCCCGATGTTCGAAAGGAGAGTTCCCGGATTCTTGTTGCCAACAGCGTTACTGATGGCGCCATCGGCCTCGTACGCGCCGGGCAAAACCGCATTCGGATCAGCCATTAGGCCCAGCCCCCCGGTAACGATCATGTTCCAACGATCGTACCTAAAATTCCTACCAGCCACTTCGAAGTCGAAATCCCCGATTTTCTGATCGACGATTACCGTTGCAACCGTGTAACCATAAGTGGCACGGCTCCCATCACCCATCATGTTGGATCTTTTCGGAATCATAGTTCCAAAATAAGGATCGTCCGATGTTCCTCCAATAGCAGAGACCGGCCCAGTGAGTGTTTGCCAGAATCCCGAACTTTGGGTTCCCGCGAGGTCGGGCCGCATATCGACCCCGCCAGATGAATAACGAAAAATCGGCCTCTGACCTGGATCTTGGGGAGCATAAGTAGCGTAATAGTTTTGTGTGAGTGCCAGGGTGGTTGGATCGGGATTGGTCCCCGGAAGCACGTTGCCGCTCGCCTTGGCCCCATTCGCCAGCCACTTGGTTCCCCCTAAGTCTTGGGGAGGAAAAAACCAGGGGATGTGCTGCGAGCTGGTCATGCGTTCATAACCCAGACGAATCGCGGTGTTCTTGAGGGGTCTGTAAGTAGCTGCAAGCGCGAGACCTTTGGTTTTGTGGTCCTCGAATTCGCGCCAGCCATTCCCATCATCGATCACTGAGTTGACGCGCAACGCCAACTTGTGTCTCACCACTGGGACAGTGAGATCCGCTTCGGTTCTTGCCTCCTTGAAGCTGCCAAAAGTAAACGCTGCCGATGCTCTCTTGTCGTCGATGATCGCCCATTTGGACGACGTATTGATCACGCCCCCTGGACCACCAATCCCGTAAAGGACCGCGTTGGGCCCGCGGCTCAAATCGACACGATCCACGTTGAAACTGTCGGCGAGAACGCCGCCCGGTGCCGTAAAATAGTCCCGGACAAGGCCCCCTGAGGAAAAACCGCGAATTCTTACGAGTACATCGCTGTATTGGGTACTCTGCCCCACGGTGCCGCTTGTGTCGTCCTGGGCCGCACTCGTGGCAAACTTCAAGTAATCCCTGGTGTTTGTCGCTCCGATGTCGTTGAGCAGTTCCTTGGTCAGGACCGTGATCGCAGCTGGTGTCTCGATGAGCGACGTGTTCATCCGGGTGCCGGCCAGAGTATTCGCGGCAAAGTAGCCCACGTCTTTGTCCGTAGACACGACGAAGGGAGACAAAATGACGGTCTTTTCGTTGTCGTTCTTCTCCGTCGGGCTCGCCGTGGCGGTCTGCGTATTCGCCGGCGCGATCGCCGTGGCGGTCTGCGTATTTGCCGGCGCGATCTGCGCGAAGGTGCTGCAGGGATATTGCAGGAAGAATGAAGCCGTCATCACGGCAAGGAGGGCGCCAACCTTGGAGCGTGGCGTCCTCGTGGGGATAATGCTGGGTCTTTTCATTTTTGCGTTGGGGTTGAGGCTGGACTCTTACGGCCAAATTAATGCAGGCTGCACGTCGGAGAAGGTCGAGATCCGTCGAAGACTTAGCGTCGGTCTGACCCGCGCGCGCAGCCGCCCGCACTGCTGGACGGCAAACAAGAAAGCTGACTACCAGTGGACCCATTACAGGGGGTTGCACTTGTATCCATTAAACGAGAATCCTATCGAATCGGGCGGTGGATTTGAATGGGTTTTTCGCCTTTATTTTTGCATTTATCTGACATGGGAACCCGTGGGTGTCTTCAACTGCCAGCGGTAAGATGAACCTCATCTAATTCTGGCAACCTGATCGTCACGGTGGATGGGGTGAATTTTCTTCGCGGATTCACGACGAGAAATCTTCTTTGGGGTTGGAGGGATCTTCTTCACCCCAACCCGGATCTGGCGGTTGGGAGAGGCGGGTTTGTCGGCGAGGTTCGGAGGCCGGAAGCTGGGGCGTCATGCACTCCCACCGCCACCGCGAGTGCCGACGCACCCAGCAGTTCTTCATCCCGGATCCGCGGAATCGTTATCACCAGAATTATTGCGGTGAGCCGGTGTGTCAGCGGGCGCGCCACGCCGCCAGCCAGCGCTGTTGGCTGGCCCGGCCGGAGAACCGCGAGTACTCCCGCAACGCGCAAAATTGGGCGCCGGAGCGGGCGGGGCATCCGGGCTCCCGGCTGCGCCCAAGGGGCATTGTGTTACAAACCGTCTGCCCGGCGCAAGCGGCGGATCCTCAGTGGAATCGGAGGCAAGACGTTGAGGTTGCGTTAAACCTTCTGGCAGTCGCAATCCCGGTGGTGATCGGACTTATGGCCCATCTGACGGCGGGTGGCGTTATAGGCCGAAATCGCCGCAGTGGTCGGCCAGCTCTTCGCGGGTAGATCATGGTTGGGTCTACAAGTCGCGCACGGACGATTGCCGCCACTGCCCACTGCGCAACCGTTGCCTCAGTCCAAGTGTGGGCCGCCGTTCAATCCGCATCAGCGATGGCTACGCCGCCTTGTTGCGCGTTCGCCGGCTGCGACCCAATTGGCAAGATAAGCACCATCTCCTCTACAAGCGACATCGTTGGCGCGCGGAAGGCGCGCAGGCCAAAGGCCAACTCGATCTCGGGCGCGCCATGCGTCGCGGTCTATCGAACGTGGCCATCCAAGTCTACCTCACAGCTGCTGCCATGAATCTGAAGCGCCTCGCGGCGTCTTTTGTTTTGGCGGCAATTGGCGTCGGCCTTACCGGCAAGGGCATCTCTCCTACGCTGCCATTAGTTCCGGACGCTTATTCCCCTGGACCGTTTTGCTTTGCCTTCTGCCAGCTCTTACTGAGAGCTGGTTTTTCAACAGTCCCTTCGTGGAAAGCTTTCACGGCCTATTCCCCGATGAATGCCTCAACCGCGAACAGCTCTTGTCCCCTTCCGAAACCCGCGTCGTGCTCGAGGACTTCTGCCAGCAATTCAACACCCGCCGGCCGCACAGCAGACTGCGCAACCAACGCCCGTCCCGCTTCGCGGCCAACTTGCTCCATCCCTGACTCCAGTCAGGCCCGCCGAGCCGGGCCTTCCCTCCGCCAGGGATGGACATCCCCCCTGCGACAACCCAACCTCATCACCTCCAGACCGACTCTGACCCTGGTCCCCAAAGGTGAGTCCGATCACGCGCATTGGCGGCTGTGAAGAGTTTGCATCAGCTCGGCAACTGCCGCGTCGGTCATCCTAATGTAATCTTCCAGTATGGTCTTGGACGAAATATGCGGCTTTCGAACATAGCTCTTGGCTTGGTGAGCGCTCTCTTCTTGTGGACCTACGGCATGAGCCCGCCGGTTGCAGGCAGCATAGATGACCGTTTTTCCTGCAGCTGGGTCGTGATTTGGAGCCTTGGGTTGTCGAGCACCTTTGCCGCGCTCATTGGTGTTACGAATGGGCTGCAATCATTGACGACCGTCAACCCCAGGCCTTCCAGGCCATGATCAGCGTCGATGCCATTCCCTTCGTCCCGGTTTCTCCCCGCGAGCGCGATTTGCTGCGGCGGCTCGCCGCCCGCGTGCGTGCGATCGCGGAAAGTGAGGAGAACCGCCGCAAGATCTCCATGGCAAAGAAAAGCAATGCCTTACAGGCGGAACGTCCCATCATCTACACCCAGCCGGAGAATGCCTGGAACGAAATCATTCCCGGCGAATCGCTCGAATGCGCGAACGAGACATTGCGGCGGTGGGAGTTACAGCTCCGGCAGCGGGTGTTTTGGGCCGACGAAATCAAATGCGACCACAGCGCCTACCCATACCTGGAGATTCCGTGGAAAATCTCCTGGGGCGACCACTGGGGCGTTGAGATCAAGAAGCACTCGGCCGGCTCCCAGCCCGGGGCGAGCTGGGCCTGGTCGACGGACTTCCCGATCAAGGACATCGCGGCTGATCTGCCCAAACTGCACTATCGCGAACCGCAGGTGGACCGCGCGGCGACGTTGGCCGAGGTCGAACTGGCGGGTGCCGTTTTCGGTGATCTGCTGCCGGCGCGCGTGCACTGGGGGACCTACTGGGGGACCTACTGGGCGACGTTCGGCCTGACCGTCCACGTGCTCGATCTCGTGGGAATGGAGAACCTGATGCTGCTGTTTTACGACGATCCCAACGGGGTGCACGCGCTCATGCGGTTCCTGCGTGACGACATGCTGCACGTGCTCGACTCATTCGAACGCCAGGGCCTGCTCCACGACAACTGCGATGCGGACTACATCGGCTCCGGCGGCCCGGGGCATACGGACGAGTTGCCGGCGCCCGGCCGTCCGCCCGGCGCGCCCGTACGGCTGCGCGACATGTGGGGCTTCGGCGAGTCGCAGGATACCGTGGGGATCGGCGCGGACATGTTTGCGGAATTCATCCTGCCCTACCAGGCGCAGATCGCGGAAAAATTCGGACTGAACTACTATGGTTGCTGCGAGCCGCTCGAAAAGAGATTTGCCTGTCTCAAAGCCCAGATACCGCGATTGCGACGGTTGTCGGTGTCCCCTTGGGCCAACATTGAAGAAATGGCGGCGCTGCTCGGGCGGGACTACGTGTACTGTCGCAAGTCGCCGCCAATGCCAGTCTGTGCGCCACGCTTTGACGAAATGGAGATCCGCGCCGATCTGCGCGCGACCCTGCGGGCCGCGGGGCACCTCAACCTCGAGCTGGTGCTGAAGGACACCCACACCGTAAATTGTGAACCGGGACGGCTGGCGCGCTGGGTCGCGATCGCACGGGAGGAAGTCGACCGCTTCTTCGCCTAATGAAACCACCGCTCCGTATCGCGCTCATCGGCGCCGACAGGGGTCCAAGCTTGCCGCAGGAAGCGACCAAGCGGCGTTGGCCGCGAAGTTCACTGGCTTGGGCGATGGAGAGGACATCATGAATGAGACAGGCCACAATGAGTCCGCGGCAACTCCCCGGCGCAAGTTCGACGAGACGCACAAACGCCATGTCGTGGACCTGGCGCTGCGCGGTGATCGCACCGTGAAGACCGTCATCACCACATGGCCCATTCCCAGCGCGGCATGCGGTCCCTCGACCGCGCCCGTGGTATCGTGGGTCGAACTCATGGCAAAATTCAGGTAATCCCGGGTGTTTTCTGCGCACTACGAAGTGAGTGATCGCGTTCCATCTGAGCGGCGATCAGTCGCAGGACTATTCGCTGTTCACCCAAATCAGAAAAATGCAAAAGACCGACAGTATTACCCATTCCGTAGTGGTGCAGATTTGGTATTATTCGTGCCGTCAAATAACCAGTCAGCAACTATGCCAGACGCGGCGTTGGTCAATCACTTTGGGGGAACGGTCAGCTCCGGGAGGGAAGTGCCTCTCGGCGATCGTCTTTCGGCACGAACGCCTTCCCGCGGGGATGGCCCCAAGACCGTTGGCGGAAGTTTCCAGCTCCTGCGAGTGCAACGCTTCTGCATCAATGACGGGCCTGGAATCCGCACGACCGTGTTTTTGAAAGGCTGTCCGCTCCGGTGCAGGTGGTGTCACAACCCGGAGGCGATGTCCTCGCAATCGGTCCTCTTATACAACGCCGGGCTCTGCCAGGGCTGCCAGCTCTGCGCCGTGCACTGCCCCGAAGGGGTTCATGCGTTTGTTGCCGGTGTGCACAAAGTCGAGTTTGACCGGTGCACGACTTGTGGCGAGTGCCTGAAGTTCTGCATGGCGGAAGCGCTTTCGATCCACGGCAGGGTAGCATCGGTGGACGAGGTGATGAAAGAGATCATTCAGGACCGGGACTACTACGAGGCCTCCGGCGGTGGAGTGACGATTTCCGGAGGCGAGCCGCTGCAGCAGCCGGACGCAGTGGTCGCGCTCGCGCGGGCCTGCCGCGCGGAGCAGATTCCTGTTTATCTCGACACCTGCGGGTTTGCCTCCCCCAGGAACTTCCTGGCGTTGACGGAGGTGGTCGACGGATTCCTTTTTGACGTCAAGATGATCGATCCGCGGGCGCATCGCGCATACACCGGTGTCGACAACAGTCAGATCCTCGCCAATTTCCGCCTCGCGGTGGCCTCGGGCAAAGCGGTCCGGATGCGTGTCATCATCATCCCGGGATTGAATGACACCGAGGCAAACCTCGCGGGGTTGGTCGCGCTGGCGCGGGCCTGCCGGTTCTCTGGCCCGGTCGATCTCATGCCGTATCACCGCATGGGCGCGGCGAAGTACCGAAATATGGGTCGCGAATACCTAATGGCGGGCGTCGAACCGCCGTCACGCGAACAGCTCGAACTCGTGCGGAGTTTTTTCCAACGGGAGGGTTTCCTCTCAACCATCCAATAGAATTCCACCAAACAGCAAACGAGAGCGACATACACATGAGCGAACGAGTACTTCGATTGAAGGATGAGTTCTTTGCGGCACCAAACGCATGGAATCTCGAGCGAGCCCGGTTGGTGACCGCTGCCTATCGCGAAAATGCGACCGAGGTTCCGCCTGTGCAGCAGGCCCTAGCCCTTGCGCGCGTGCTCGACGAGAAGACGATCTTCATCCGCACCGGCGAACTGGTGGTCGGCAATTATGCCGCCCGACTCGGCGACTACGAAATGTATCCCGAGTACACCTTCCAGGATGTGGTCATCCGTTATATTCACTTCGACTTCGACCGGGAACTGGACGAAAGCGATTTCAGGACCGATGCGGAGAAGAAGGAATTTCGCGCGATCCGGGAGTTCTGGCGGGGCAAATGCATGCATGAGATCGCTGACACCGTGATCCCGGCGGAAATCCAGGAAATGCGCAATACGCGTGAGATTTGCGGCAATCCCTACGGACGCGACGAAGGACAGGGCCACATCGTGGTCGAATATGACAAGGTGGTGGAAAAAGGTCTGCGCCACTACCTCAACCGCGCGAAGGCCCGGATGGAGGCATGCTACGCGACCGACGCCCGTGGCTTCCATCTCAACCGCGCGATTGTGATCGCTCTTGAGGCGGTCGTCCGCTTCGCCCACCGCTATGCCGAGATGGCTGATGCGCTGGCCGCAGTCGAAACTGACCCGCAACGCAAATGCGAACTCGAATCCATTGCGGAGAATTGCCGGACCGTCCCCGAGTTTCCGGCGAAGACCTTCTGGCAGGCCTGCCAGGCGACCTGGTTCATCCACCTGGTCATGCACATCGAGCAAAACGGCTTCTCCATCTCGCTTGGACGTTTTGACCAATATGCCTACCCAATATTCCGGGCCGACAAGGCGGCGGGCAGGCTGACCGATGCGTTCGCTCAAGAGATTCTCGAGGGCCTATTCATGAAGTGCATGGAAATCACCCTCGGGGGGGTGAAGATTTCGCTCACCCAGACGATCGCGATATGCGGCGCGGATGTGAACGGCAACGACCTGACTAACGAGCTGTCGTTCCTCTGTGTCGAGGCCGACCGGGCGACGCGGATGGTCCAGCCATCGCTCATGGTCCACTGGCACCCGAAGATCGACCAGCGGATGGTTCAGAAGGTCATCGAGTGCACGTATCGCGGTGACGCCTCGATCGCGATGATCAACGACGGCCTTTATGTCGGAGGCTTGATCAAGGTTGGCATACCCAAGGAGGTGGCCGTCCAGTACTGTCAGGCGGGCTGTAACGAAACGGTCATCAGCGGCCAGCTTCTCGGCGGCGGCATCGCGCGCCCGATCTTCCTCATCCGGGTGCTTGAACTCATCCTCAACGGCGGCGTCATGCCGGACAACAACAAGCAGATGGGGCCGGTCGTGCCCAAACTCGGTGAATACCAGTCATGGGAGCAGTTCTTTGAGGCCTTCCGGGAAACGGTCTGTTACTTCGCCAAGTACGTCGCGGCGGGCATCGGGATGATGGACCAGCTCCATGTGGACCTGCGTCCCCTTCCATTCGCCTCCGCTTTGATGAGCGGCTGTATCGAGCGCGGACGCAGCCTGATGGAGGCAGTCGACTACTTCCATGGTTCGCTTGGACACAGCGATTTCATCCCGGCGATCAATTCACTCGCCGCGATCAAGAAATGTGTGTTTGAGGACAAATCGGTCACACAGGAAGAGCTCAAGGCAGCCTTGGCCGCAAACTTTGTGGGGCACGAAGAGACCCGCCAGAAACTCTGGAACGCACCCAAGTTTGGCAATGACGATCCGTTCGTCGATTCCCTCATCCCTACCGTCGAAGCGGTCAGTCGCGAAGCGATGAAGCCGTATCCGCCGAGTCGCAAGAGCTGCTACTCGAAAGCGGAGTGGGTCTTTGAAATAATCCCGCGGATTTCGCATGTCTATGAGGGTCTGCTTACGCCGGCGACGCCGGATGGACGGTTCGAAAAGCTGGCCCTTGCCGCCGGCAACACCGCCTACCCCGGAACCGAACGGCACGGTCCGACCGCCTTGCTTAACTCAATGGCCAAACTCGATGGCCAGCATTGGGCGGGTGGCATCATCGGACAAATCCGCTGCCACGAAAGCCTCCTGAAGAACGATGAGGCCCGGGAAAAGACCCGCATCATGATCAATACCTACTTCAAACGCGGGGGTTCCCACCTCCAGATGAACTGCGTCACCCGCGAGACCCTCGAGGCCGCCCGGAAACATCCGGAGGAATACCGCGACCTTATGGTCCGCGTCGGCGGTTATGTCGATTACTTCACCAACCTAGACGAAGCCAGCCAGGCCGACATCATCCGCCGGACGGTGATGGAGTGATCCAATTCCGAAATACAGATTTAAGTTCTCAGGTCCTCATGCCCAAGCGCATCTTCACCAAATACAAACACAATCCGGTCATGTCCCCGGCACAGATGCCGACGGAGGTGCTTTACACTTTCAATCCGGGTGCGATCAAACACAACGGCGAATATATTTTGATGATGGATGTCACCACCTTGGACGACATCCACCGCATCTGGATCGCCCGCAGCAAGGACGGCATTCATTTCAACGCCGACCCGAAACCGGTCAACTGGCCCGCGCCCGATCCCTGGCACCCGGAGACCTGCACCTACGACCCGCGAATCACAAAGATTGGCGACGAGTATGTTATTCTCTACGCCAGCGACCTCTCGCAGAACGACGTCCGCATCGGCATCCTTAAGACGCGTGACTTCGTCACCTTCGAGCGCGTCTGCACGGGCAGCGAACTGGGCAACCGGAATGGGTGTCTTTTCCCGGAGAAATTTGACGGGCTCTACACTCGCTTCGACCGCCCATTTGGCAACGAGTTGAGCCCCTGCTTCATGTGGGTCAGCCAGTCGCCCGACCTTGTCTTCTGGGGCAAGGCACGCCCGGTCACTTACATGGGGAAGCCCTTCCACGACGGCCACAAGATGGGCGCCGGCGCGGTGCCGATCAGGACTGACCGCGGATGGCTCGAGATCTACCACACGGTCTCCACGACCTGCAACGGCTTCATTTACCGACTCAAGGCCATGATGCTCGACCTCGGGGAGCCTGCCAAGATCCTCGGCTACACGCGCGACTTCCTGCTCTACCCAGAGCACGACTACGAAATGAAAGGCCGCGTGATGAACGTGGTCTTCACCTGCAACGCGCTGCTCGAGGACGACGGCACGGTCAAGGTTTACTACGGTGCCGCCGACACCTGCATCGGGCTGGCGACGGCACAGATCGACGACATCATCAGGGAATGCTTCAAGGACGAGAAGAGTCGCTGAACATGACAACCGCGAACCAGTCGCAGGGTCAAAACGTTGGGTCCAGCCAGGCGCGATTGGAACATTTGCTGGAGCAGGTTTCTGCATTGGTGGAAAGCCCCGAGAACCAGCGCCGGCTCGAACTGCAACGCCGTCTGAACCGGCGGGAGAGAGTCATCGCCTTCAATCCCTGGTACTGGGGCGGAGGTCTCTCGGTCAGCGATTCCCTAAGCCCGGTTCCAGGGATGAGTGTTCGCGAGATGGCATTGAACCTGGGGCTGGTTGATGCCGCGTTCGCCCGGTCGCTCGTCTGTCGCCAGCTGGAGGAGCAATTGGAGTTCTTCAAGAATCGGATCTCCGATTCCCCGGTGGCGACGCAGGTCTTCACCAATCTCGGCTTGAGCTGGCTCTACACGACCGGCGCGCTGGGCGAGCGGCAAGAGGTCCTGCCGGAAACGGGCGCCTTCATCACCCGTCCGAGCCTGGAGTCGTCGGGCGAATGGAAACGCCTGCCCACCCCGTCATTCCGAGTGGATGAAGCGCTGCATCAGAGCCGGATGGATCTCTACCGCAAACTCACTCACGGAGCATTGCCCATCATCGACGATTTGGTGCCCCTTCCGATCGGCTCAGTCTTTGGAACGGCGTCCCGGCTGCGTGGCGATGCAGACATCCTCATGGATTTCCGCGAGTGCCCGGATGATGTACATGGGTTGATGCGATTTGTCACCGACTCGGCCCGGAGGTTCAACGCCGACTGGCGGGAGTTTCAGGAGAAGGCCGGATCGAACCCACCGGGAGCCACCGGCGGGCCTTACATGCAATATATCTTCACGTCCATCTGTTCGAGCGGCGACATGTCGATGATGAACGAGGGGGAAGACCATGTGAGCGCCAACATGTTCTCCGAGGCAGACTTTCTGGAATTCGTTTTCCCGTATCAAAAGGAGATCATGGCCGGATATCCGAAGTGCTATTATCACAGTTGCGGGAACCTGACCCCGTTCTTCAAACACCTCCACCAACTCCCCAACCTTCACCGCCAGCATGTCAGCCCGTGGAGCGACCTGGAAACCGCCGTCGAGGTCTTCGGCAACGATGTCATATTGGAAATCCACCAGCCGCTCGACTTCGACCGGAAAACCGAGGCCGAGATCGATCGCGAAGCCGACCGGTTGGTCGATCTCTGTGCGGGATTCTGCACGGCAGATGTCGTCTTGGGTGACACAGAAAATGGCAGACGTTACAGGAAGCGCGTCTTGGACCAAATTGGGATGAGCGGGTGAGCCACGACGGAAATATTCTATGAGCCTTTCAGAGAACTTCCGACGCTACCTCATCGACGGCGAAGCGGTGGAGGAGTTACCCCGGCTGGAACTCATGCCCTACCACCCGGCAACGGTCGCCCGTTGGCGGGCTGAGGGCCTGCCGGATTCTGTGCAAACTCAGCTCGATTTTCACGACTATTTCGGGCTCGACCCGCTCGAGTTCTTCTTTGTCTGGCCGGATGTGGACGGCTTGGGCTGCCGGGAGAAGATCGCCTCCCGCGCGGACTTCGCCGCCGTGCGCGCCCCGCTTTACAGCCTTGAAGGCGTGCGCAAGCGCCTGCGCGAATACGAGGCGCTCTTCAAGACGATGCAGGAGAAGAACGGCGTGCTTTGGGTCCCCATGCACGGGTTTTTCTGGCACCCCCGCGACCTTCTGGGCGTCGAGGAACACATGATGATGTATTATGACGACCCGCAGCTGATGCACGAGATCAACAAGGAACTGCTGGCATTCAACGTCGGCGTGATCCGGTTGCTGGTCTCGATCGGTGTTCCCGCCATCATCTGTGTCTCCGAGGATATGGCCTACAAGAGCGGGAGCATGATATCGCAGCGGATGTTTGACGAATTCATGGCCTCTTATCACCGGGTACTGGCCGCCGAGATAAAGCAGCATTTCTGTGTCGCGGGGCTCGATACCGACGGGGAGATCACGGCAGTGACTCCTTGGCTGTTTGCGGTTGGCTACCATGCTGTCAGCCCGATGGAACGGCAGACAGGGATGGACCTGATGCGGTTGCGGGAAAAAAATCCCGGCATGGCGTTCCTCGGCGGATACAATAAGCTGTGCATCAGCAAAGGCCCGGAGGCCATCCGCGAGGAATTCGAGTCACTCAAGCCGCTCTTCAAGCAAGGGAAGTATCTTCCTGCGGTCGATCACCAGACACCGCCCGAAGTTTCCTTGGAGAATTATCGGCATTATCTCGCGGCTTCTCTAGAGTTCTTCCGAGACATGGGGATCAAACCATGATCAGATTCACATGCGATTCCAGTGCGGCCGGCACTGCGTCCGTTGGCAACCGGTTCGACAATCTGAGCTTTTGGCATTTTCTCGGCACCACACCCGATGAACGAATGTGGCACGAGTGGGCGGAGGCCATGCCCGATGGCTGGCTCAAGCAAAGATACCCGTGGCTGGAGGAAATGCAGATCTTCGTCGCGTCGGGTGGAGCCTACGTAGGGTATCCACGCCAGGAGGGAGACGTCGCTCCCTGCGAATTCAACCGCGACCTGTTCAAAAATCCGGCGGATCGAACAGTACTGGATGACTACGACTTCACACCGCTTGTCCGGGCCTGCCGCAACATGCTCCGGCAGGGCGTCCGCCCCTGCCTGAAGCTGCACGGGGTGCCGCTGAAATTCTCGAGCCGGCCGAAGATCGACTGGTTTCGCGTCAACTGCCGTCCCCCGGATAACTATCCCGTCTACGCGGATTACATCTCGGCGCTGGTCCGGGCGATGGTGGATGCTTTTGGGCTCGGGGAGGTCAGCGCCTGGCGCTGGTTCATTGGTACCGAGATGGAAAACAAGAACTGGTGGGAGGCGCAGGACGAGTCGCCGGAAACAACCAAGCTCGAGTTTCTCAAGCTCTACGACTGGTCGGTCTTTGCGATCGAGCGTGTGCTCGGTGTGGGCTCCGGTCGTGCCATCGGTGCGCACGCCATGATGACGAACGGAATCTGGAAACCCGAGGACTTCTTCGAACACTGCCACTCCGGCAAGAACTGCGTCACCGGCAATGCCGGCTCGCGGCTCGATTTCTTCGCCATCTCCTATTATGATCGGGCGCCCGGATACTTGGAATCCGACGAGTGGCAGACGACCAATCTGACCGGCGCCGGCGGCGACCTGGCCAATTTCGATAAAATCATCGAGCGGACCCGTAGGGCGCTCGATGACCACGGATTCGGCAGCCTTTTGATTGAAGTGAGCGAGGGTGCGATGCTCTTCGGCATGGACGGCAAGTGGCTCTGGCACGGGCTTTGCCCCGGGGGCGTGTTCGATGCCAGTTGGACAGCGTGGGCCTTTTGGAAGATGCTGGAGTCAGGAACCGTGCGCTGGTCGCGGTGGCCGTTGCTCCGCACAGACGGCCTATTCCACGGACCGGAGGCGGTCGCCACCCATGCGATGCGGATGATCAGCGAAATGAAAGATGACCTTCGCCTCCCGGTAGTTCAAGCTGACGACGGGCGACTGATCAGGGTTATCGCTGGCATAAGCCCGGCGAAGGACCGCGTCCGGCTGCTCGTCTTTCATCATGCCGCCGACGTAACCAAGCCTGCGGAGACCGCCAGTATTCACCTCCATGTGACGAACCTCCCTTTTGCCGGCACTGTGCGAATCCGCCGTCGGGTTTTGGACGCCAAACATGGTGATTTTTGGTCGCAGTGGGAAAAAGACCGGGCTGCTGCGGGCATTATCGACAAGGACTATTTTCGTTCGCGAGACCAGTTCGATGTCGCCCACGCGCTGTCCAATCCCGCCCATGTCGCTTTGTGGAAACACAAAGAGCCGGAGTATGAAGCACTGGCGGCGTTACCGGTGCCGATAACCGAGATTCACCGAACCGCCGGCGGGACAATCGACCTGCATGACGAACGGCCTTGTTTCTCGCTCGCCCTCTTCGAAATCGAGCCGGCAGGTTCGCGACCGCGCTTCCACGCTCGTGAGTAGCGTTGAGCTTCAGCCCGATCATGAACAACGGCGAACTAACGAACCCCATCATTCGGGGTTCCAGCCCGGATCCCGCCATCTGCCGCCGTGACGACGAATTTTTCATTGCCGTCTCCAGCTTCCAATGGTGGCCGGGCATCCCTATCTACCACAGCTTCGATCTCCGATACTGGACGCTTCTGTGCTACGCTCTGACGGAGGAGCGCCTGGTGAACTTGCGCCGCGTCGGTGATTCGGCCGGGATCTGGGCGCCGAGTCTGACCTATGCCGATGGACTTTTTTGGCTGGTGTTTTCGCCGGCTTCCGGTTCCCGCCGCCGCGGCTACGAGTCGCCAAACTACCTCACAACGGCTCAAGAGATCACGGGGCCGTGGTCGGATCCGGTCTTTTTGAACGCATCGGGAAATGACGCGTCGCTTTTCCACGACCACGACGGGCGGAAGTATTTTCTCAACACCCACCAGATTCGATCGCCCGAAGGCCGCCATCGCATGGAGGGGCACGCCGGGACGCTCTTGCAGGAATACGACCCCCGGGGGCACAAGCTGGTTGGAGAGGCATGCAACATCTTCCCTGGAACCGACGCGGATGTGCCTGAGGGCTCCAAACTCTACTTTCGGAATGGATGGTACTACCTCAGCATTGCCGAAGGTGGAACGGAGTACAACCATTGCGCGACACTGGCCAGATCGCGGAACATCCGCGGTCCGTACGAGGTGCATCCGGAAAACCCTATACTTACTGCACGCCACGACATCC
>CAZAFS010000018.1:0-22232 GCA_964484165.1 uncultured Opitutaceae bacterium
GCGCCGGCAGATCGTTCTCCGTGCCGAATCCAATCCAGTCGCGCTCCTCGGTGAAGGCATCGTCGCAAATGTCCCCGGCCGCCTTGGCGCCCACCAGATGCTCGAGGCTGCGGCGGACAAAATTCTCATCGCCCGGCGCCACACCCGTGCTCCCGCCGGCGAGCAGACTGTGGGCGGCCAGCGCCAATTCGTCCAGCCCGGCGGCCTGCCCGGCCGCCGCGAACTGCCGGAGCACCTGCTCGTCGCCGATCGTTTGCGCGTCGTTGACCGACTGCCACAGCCGTCGCGCTTCAGCCAGGCCTGCCGGCGCGGGAGCCTCCACCGGCGGATAGTCGGCAAAGAACGGGTCCGCCCGGCGCAGGGCCGCCAGGCTCTTCGCCACCTCCGGATCGTCCGCGGCCCCGCGGGGCGAGCCCGCCAGGCCCCGGCGCGCGATCGCCAGATCCGCCAGGGCCGCCGGGTTCTGCGGCCAGACCTCCAGCCTGGACTGCGCCAACGCGGCCAGCGCGACGAAATCAGCCCGCCCGCGCGGAGGCTCCCGCTCCGTCGCGCCATCGTGCCCGACCTGCAACAGGAACTGCGCATAGGAATCCAGCCGGACCAGCTCCTGCCGGTAATCCTGGTTCATCCGGCCAAAGCTGAGGGCCAGCGTGGCCACCGCGTCGGCCCGCGCGGCCTCGCCCGCCGCCAGCAGCAGACCCACGTGCAGCATGGCCATCAACGGATCCCCGGGCGCAATTTCGTAATACGCCCGCCAAAAGTGCGGATTGTGATCCAGGAGCTTTTCGACGTCGACGGCCGGGGTGCCGCGGGTGGCGGCATTGTTGGCCGAAACGATCCGAAGGTCGTCGGCCAGCGCCGCCACGCCGGGGAATTCGACATCCGGCTCTTCAGCCAGCGACGGCAGCAAATCGCTGACCTCCTTCCAGCCCACTTGGCGGACCATGGCGAGAGCGGCGGCCGTTTCACCCGGCCCCGACCGCTCCGCCGGCCGGTTCGCGGTGGCGGGGGCCGAAGCCGGCACGGTGGCGCATCCGGCGCCCAGCAAATACGCCAGGCCGGCCAGAGCCGCCCACCCCGCGCTGTGTTTCCGCTCGAAAATCATACCCGATTGACTGGAAGTAACTTGCCGGACGGCGCGGTGCAAGCCCACCGGTGCCCCGCTTGACCCGGACCGGCTGGCGCTATTGGCTGACGGCGCATGTCCGACTCTGTCAGCAACGCTCCGCCCGAGGTTCCGGCGCTTTTCGCCCTCCTGGCGTTCAGCCCGGCCAATCAGCTGGCCGTGCGCCGGGCCGGCCATCGGCTCGGGCTGGCATTTGTCGGGCCCACCGCCGAGGTGGCAGCGCAACGGCTGGAGGCGCATTTTCCCCGCCACACCGCGCCCGCGGAGTATTTTGCCGTCGTGGCGGCCGGCGTGCGCTACCGGATCCTGTTCGCCCAGGTCGAGGGCGCGCCGGTCGACGCCGAAGTATGTTTCGTCGCGCTGGCCGACCTCGCGACCCGCCGCGCCGACCTCGCTCCGTCGCTCGCCGCCGCGCTCGACGGCCTCGAGCCGCACCTGATCGAGATTCCGTATCTGCATCTTGGGGAAAACGAGTACATCTACCGTTTTCGCGTGGAGCAGGAGCGCAACCGCGAGATTTATGCGCAGGATCCGATCGCCCAGGCGCTGTATCAGAGCCGCCTCTGCGAGGCCATCAAGGCGGCGCACCGCACCCACGAACGCTCGGCCACGCATCCCGCCGTCCTCGATTTCGACGCGGTGCGCTATGTCATCCCGAGCCATTTCGGCTTCTGCCTCGGCGTGAAGAACGCCATCGAGCGCGCCTATGAGACGCTGGCGGAGAATCCCGGCCGCCGCGTGTTCATGCTCAGCGAGCTCATCCACAATCCCTTCGTCAACGAGGACCTGCTCCGGCGCGGCTTGCGGTTCCTGCAGACCGACAAGGGCCGGCCCTTCACCGTCGGCGGGCAGCTGGCCGAGGCCGGCCGCCCCGAGCCGCTCCTGTGGGACACCCTCACGGGCGACGACATCGTGATCATCCCGGCGTTCGGGGCCACCGACGAGGACAAGCGGAAGCTCATCCGCAAGGGCATCCGCGTCGCCCAATACGACGCCACGTGCATGCTGGTGGAAAAGGTCTGGAAGGCCGCCCGCGCGTTCGGCCGCGACGGCTACACCGTGATCATCCACGGCAAGGCGGAACACGAGGAGACCAAGGCCACGTTCTCCAATTCGCGGCGGTTCGCCCCGTCGCTGATCATCCGCGACCTCGGCGAGGCGCGGCTCATCGGCCGGTTGATCCTCGACCCCACCCCCGCCGGACGCGCGGCGTTCCGGGAGAAGTTTTCGGCCCTGGCCACTCCGGGCTTTGACGTCGACCGCCACCTCCGCCGCATCGCGGTAGTCAACCAGACCACCCTGCTCACCAACGAGACGATTGAGATCATCGACTATTTTCTCGGCGTGTACCGGAAAAAACACGGGGAGGCCGCCGGCGATGCGCACGTGGGCGGCAGCCGCAAAAAGGACACCCTGTGCTATGCCACCCAGGTCAATCAGGACGCGCTGAGCCGCGCCCTGGCCGAACCGCTCGACGTGGCGTTCGTGATCGGCGGAAAGAACAGCTCCAACACCTACCAGCTTTTCCGGCTGTGCCAGCAGAAGATCGGCGCCCACGCCTATTTCATCCAGTCGGAGCAGAACATCCGCAGCCGCGACGAAGTGGAGCACTACGTCTTTCCGACGAAGAGCCACGGCCAGATCGGCGGCATGGAGCGGCGGGTGCTACCCCGCGGCGGCGATCCGCTGCGCGTCCTGATCACCGGCGGCGCCTCCTGCCCGGATGGCCTGATCCAGCAGGTGATTGCGCGCATCAACCAATTCTTCCCGCCGGACCGGCTGCGACGGATTGACGAAGTGCTCGCGGACCTGGCCGTCGCCCCCGGCTCCGCCGGCGCGGATGCGTGATGGGACGGACCCGTCGGTCCGCGCCGGACCCGGGCGTCGTCACGCCGGAATCAGCGGCACAAAGCGCACCGGCCAGAGTTCCGTCCAAACGATCTCGTGGCGCGGCCGCCGTTCCAGCAGCATGAGTACCTGGGCGCCATCCGGCTGGCCCACCGGCATGATCAACCGCCCACCCTCCTTGAGCTGGTCCAGCAGGATCGGCGGCACTTCGTCCGCCGCCGCGGTCACCATGATGGCCTCGAACGGGGCGGCCTCCGGCCAGCCCCGCGTGCCATCGCCCACCCGCACCTGGACATTTGAATATCCCAGCCGCTCCAGCCGCGCGGCGGCGGTCTGCGCGAGTTCGGCGATGCGCTCGATCGTAAAGACCTCGCGCACGATTTCGGCCAGCACCGCCGCCTGGTAGCCTGACCCGGTTCCGATTTCGAGCACCCGGTCGTTTGGGGTCAGGCCCAGCTTTTCCGTCATGTACGCCACGACCGCCGGCTGCGAAATCGTCTGTCCACAGGGGATCGGCAGCGCGCGATCATCGTAAGCCGCGGCCCGGAGCGGCCCCGGCACGAACTCCTCCCGCGCCACGGCGTGCATGGCGCGCAGCACCGCGGGATTGGATACTTCTTCCAGCCGCAGGGAGCGCTTCATGCCGCCAGGCTAACCGGCGGTGGCGGCGTTGTCGAATCCGGCCTCCGCCGCGTTCAGAAACGCAGCGTGATGCCGCTCTGGATGCCGTAGCTCGAGCCGAGGTCGATCTGGGCGGTCCGGCCGCCGACAGTCTGGTCGAAACTGCCGCTCTTCTGGAAGCTGGCCCCGAGATAGAAACCGCTGCGCTCCGTGAGCCAGTATTCGGCATTGGCGTCGGCAAAATAGGCCGGCAGCAGTACCGACCGGTTGGTATAATCGGCCGTCGCAAGCGTGGTGGTGACGTCGGTTAGATCCACCGACTCCTCCGCAGAGTAGGTGGTGCCGACAAAAGCCAACGCCGCCCCCGCCCCCAGGCTGAGCTTGAGGCGCTCCGTGAGCGGCAGCTTGATCACGGGTCCGAGGCGAAAGGTGTAATAGGCGCCTTTGACCTCCCAATGTCCGTGCACGTTCGTCTGGGATGTCGTCGTCGTGCGACTCGGATCCGTGCCGAGCACGGTACTCGAGTCCACTGAGGTGGTCTGGGGCGACCCGGTGCTGTCCAACACGGGATTGCCGTCCGCGTCCACGACCGGGCGGGAGGAAGAGGTCGGCGCGGTATAAGGCGCCGCCGGCGGCGTCTGGCCGTAAAGGGGATAGACATCGGTGACGGCGGTCAAAGTTGCCGGGACGTCGCCGGTGACCTTCGAGAGCACCGAGTTAAAACTCAGACCGGCGACCAGGTCGAATTCGACCTTGCCGCCGACCCTACCCAAGGTGTGCCCGATCTGCAGCACCCAGCCCGACATGGAGTGCTTGTTGGCGTTGAGCCCCACGCCGAGGGTGTCCGCGCTATACGCGTGGAACGACATGTCGCCGCTCGACGTCACCTGCGAGGCGAAATTGTAGTTCCACGAGTTCGTCAGGCCGTCGTTGACCGGATTGCCGTTGGCATCCGTGCGGTGATCCAGGGCCACCCCGCCGTCGTTGTACGACCGGTCGGCGGGGCCGGTGGCCAGGCCCAGCTCGCTGGTGCCCGCCACCGAGCCGAGCTTGCCAAATGAAACCTTGGGGCTGCCGATGACCCGCAGGCCGAACTGGAGCGAATTGCCGCTTGGGACCAGCGGGAAATAGTCCATTTCATCCTCATCATCGTCGGCTTGGGCGTGCAGCACCCCGGCGCAAACTGCCATGCCGAGGGCAAGGAAGAGGACCTTTCTCATGGAGGGCATAGAGGCAAGCATTGCTTGAGACGTGGGCGCGAGCAAAAAGTTGCGCGATTCGGCGGGTCGCAGGGACGGGCCGCGGCGGCGACGCGGGTGGGCCGCCCCGGCTGGAGACAATCGGACCGCCCGCGCCCGCGGCGGTTCCCCCGATCTGGACGCGGGCCGGGACCTTACTCCTTGAACTCGTCAAGCTTGCGCGCGGCCCGTTCCGCCTGCAGGGCCGCGGCCGCCGCCGGATCGATGGCGGCCTCCCGTTCCTTGAGGCGCTTTTCCATCGACCGCAGGTCCTCCAGCTTCTGCTCCAGCTCCGCGTCCCGCTCCTGCTGCAGCTGCATCTTCTCAAACAGCCGGGTCTCGTTCTCCTCGATGAACCCCTCGCGCTCCTTGAGCGCGGCCTTCTGCTCTTTCAGCGAGGTCTCCTGGCGTTCCAGCTCGCCCTTCAGCTGGTCCAAGGCGGCCCGCTCCTCCTTGGAGGCGGCCGGCGCCGCGACGCTCTTGCTGGCGGCCGCGATGACCTTTTCGCGCGCGTCCAGCAACGCCTCGACTTCGGCCAGCTCGCGTTCCCGATCCGCCAGTTTCGCGACCAGGTCGCCCACCGCATGCTCGCGCTCCTCCAGCTTGCCTTCGAGCTGGCGCAGGGCTTTCTGCAACTCGCCCACCTGTTGGGCGGTCAGCGTCCGCGTCTCGCCCCAGGGCGTGCGGGTGGCCGCCATGATCGCGTTGATCGATTTGCGGGCCTCGGCCGATTCCGCGGACGGCTCCAAGGCGAGCCGCCGGCGCAACGAAAGCGCGGGCGCGGCCGCCGGGTGCGGCGGGGGGAACTTGATCGGCCCGGGGGGCGGCCGGGAGGGCGGTACAGGTGCGGCGCTCATTTTTTAAACCATCGGGAGATGAAGCCCCACAGGCCGCCCTTTTCCCCTGCTTCCGCGGCCTCGGCGGGCCGGCCGGTTGCGCCGCCAACGGCGGCCTCGAGCAACTCGGCGGTCAGCGACTCCTGCAGCGGATCCTCCAACACCGCGAGGTAGCGCTCGAGCGATCCGCCCTCCTTGAGCGACGCTCGCAGCTCGTCGAGCTCGCCCTTGAACAATTCAAACACGGGCTTGGTGCGTTCCCGCAGGCCGGCTTCCAGGCGCTTCAGCTCCTCCTTCTCCAAGTGGGCCGCCTGCGCCGCCTCCTCCGGCTTGAGCCGGCCGCCGTAGCGCTTGAACAGCGCAAAGCGCTCGCCGGCGGGCAGGGCGGCGACCAGCTGGCCCAAGGCCTCGGGCAGGTGCAGTCCCTTGCTGCCCGGCCGGAACGGCAGGATGCCCGCCAACGCCTCTTCATCCACGTGCGCGAGCGCATTGAGCAGGGTGCGAAAGTCGCCGCCGACAATGACGTTCGGCGGCATGCTCTGCGCGAATTTGGCGAATTCGCCGAGGGTCGTGATCTTCTCGAGCGTGCAGAATTCCTTGGTGCCCGCGGCCACCGTCGTGTGCTCGATGGGAAAATCGATGGGAATCTCAAGCTTGGTCAGATTCTTCAGCAGCGGGTTCTCGCGGTCGGCCGCGCCGGCGTCCTCCGCCACCATGTCGCCGAACGGATCGTCGAAACCGAGGGTCTCACGCAGAATGTAGATCAGCTGGTCGATGCGGGCGGGACAGCCGTTCAGCCCCGGGACCAGTTGCAGTTCTTCAAACGTGAGATCGACGTATTTGGCCGGCGTTTCGTCCTTGCCCGGGAGGGGCCAGTCGGGGGCGTCCAAGTTCTGCGCCAGGCTGTTGAGCGGGGTGTCGACCATGATGGAGGTGTGAAAACCCATGCGCACCTCGTCCCAATCCTTGGCCGTGCTTTTCATTTCCGGTGTGCTCATGTTGTGCGGACCGTGTGGCCGGTCATCCGAGGATCTCTCCGTGTTGCACGATTTCCTGGGCGACCCGGCGGTAATCGTTCACGACATTGTCGGTTTCGCCGGCGCCCTGCTGCCCCACAAAACCGACGGGGAGGCCGAGGGCCACGGCGCGGTGCACCACGGTGGCGTCGCGCACCTGGGCTTCGAACAGCTTGGCGGTGGCCGCCACGCGGCGCTGGGTCTTGAATTGGTTCAACCGCAGTTGCATGCGCATCTTCGGCACCTCGATGTCGACCCCGGTCTTGATCGAATTGAAGATGATGCCCTGCACGATCGCCGGCGGGCCCATGGCCGCCGTGCGAAAACTGGCCGACAGCTGGTGGAACTTGTACAGCTTCTCCACCAGCAACGTGAAGCCGATGAGGCTGAGCGCGTCGGGGTTGGACGGGACGTAGACCTCGTTGGTCGAGAAGATGCCGCACTGGGCGGCGTGCAGAATGTTGGGCGGGCAGTCGAAAAGCACAAAATCGTAGGCCGTCTCGAGCTCCGCGAGCTGCCGGTGGAAGTGCAGGTAGGGTGGCAGGCGGGGATCCACCTCATATTCGTTTTCCAGATCCACCAGGTTGAAGGTGGAGGGGATGAGATCGAGGCCCGGCAGGAGCTTCTCGCCGGTCTTGCCTTCCACGACATCCTTGACGACCAGCTGTTTCAGGGCGGCCTGGCCGGGGGCGAAAATGGAAAAAAGCGCGCCTTCGCCGGTGCTGTTGATCTTGTTCCACCGCTCCAGCCGCAACAGCCAGATGCTGGCGTTGGATTGAGTGTCCAAGTCGAACAGCAGCACCCGCCGGCCCATTTGCGCGAGGCAGGCTGCCACATTGACGATCAACGAGGTTTTCCCCACGCCGCCCTTGTAATTGATGAAAGCTAGCTTTCTCGCCATCGGAAATGGGTTAACGCTTGCCTATCAAAAGACTGAAAATGGGCAGTTGAACCCGTCGAGCGAGTCTAAAAAGTGCCGGTTTGGTTTTGACCGATTTTTCGCGCCGGCACCCCGGTCGCCGTCAAGTCGCGGCGGCCCGGCCGTCGTCGGCCGCGGCCGCCCGCGCCCCACCCTGCAGCGTCCGCCTTTCCGCGGATGTAACCCGATTGCCACCAGGTCGCCACGAATGACGTGTATCCTTCCCGCATGGCCGCCACCGTGCTCAGCGTGGACGACGAACCGGACATCACCGACCTGGCGTCTCTGCATCTCCGCCGCGCTGGCTACGAGGTGTTGACGGCTTCGAGTGGCCGTCAGGCCTTGGAGACGGTCTATACCCGGCATCCGGATTTGGTGCTGCTCGACCTGATGTTGCCCGATATCGACGGTTTCGGCGTCTGCGAGATCCTGCGGAGCGATCCGGCTACCGCGGCCATCCCGATCATCATCGTCTCGGCCTGGAGCACGCACGACGCACGGGACCTGGGCTTCGAGTGCGGCGTCTTGGATTACGTGACGAAACCGTTCAGCCCGCAGGAATTGATCACCCGCGTGAAGCGCCTGCTCAGCCCGAGCCCGCCCCGGGCATGAGGATGCGTCGGGGCTGGCGTCGCCTTCGGGAAGCGCGCGCGAACTCCACCCTTACATCCGATCGAGGCTGAAAACCACCGGGATGCTCACGCGGTAGCGCACGGGCCGGCCCTTCTTGAGGCCGGGCTCGAACCGCCATTTGGTCACTGCCCGCAAGACCGCCTCTTCGAAGCCCGGCGTCGTCGCCCGGAGAACCAAGGCGTGGTACACGCTGCCCGATTCATCGACGAGGAATTCCACCCACACCGTGCCTTCGATGCCGTGGGCGCGGAGATTATAGGGATAGTCGGGCGCGGGGCGCACGCGGGCGCGCGGCTCGTGGTCGAGATTCCGCAGGTCTACCACATTGTCGTGCGATCGCCCCAGATCCTCCCCCGGCCGCTCCCAGTCAACGGGAATCTTCATGTCGGTGCCGTGCTCCATGACCGGCGGCAGCGGCGGAATGCTGAAGCCCTTCGCCGGACCAGGGACCGGCACGTCGCCCATGCGTCGCACGCCGTGTCGTTCCCGGGATCGGCGCTCCCCGATTTCATCTTCGGATGGAAGCGGCGCCAAATCCTCGTAGAGGAGGGCCGGCCGCGGATCCTCCTTCAGCGGCGGATCGGGAGGTGGCGGCGCCGGTGGCGGAGTTTTCCCGGGCAATCCGAAAAACACCCACGCATGCATCGTGACGGCGAAGGTGGCAGGCAGAATGAAGGCTCGGTTCATGACGTCCTCCTGGTTGCGTTGGCTCTCATTCCTTATGACGCGCGGCCGGCGGTTTTCTTAGCCGGACTCATGCAGACGAATGTAGGGCTGCCGCTTGTCGGCAGGCCGCTTTTCTGAGGCGGTGCGGCCCGGCGGCGAGCGCCGGCCTTACAGGCACTATTCGGTGCGAAACGCTTCATGAGCAAATCGAGGTTCAACTGCATCGTTCTGGCTTAGGCTTTCGCGCCGACCCGCCCGCCCTGGGGCCGCCCGTCCGGACAAGAACGCGAGGGATGGCCGCTTCCATTTTCCTGTCGTCAGGCACCGCGCCGGTCCTAACCTCGCCGCATGGGCACAAGCTGGCTGGCTGACGCCGAACCGGAAACCGCCTGGGCGCACCACGCCTGGACCGATTTTGCCGCCCTCGCGCAGCCGGAATATGCGGTAGTGGTGCTGCCGGTGCACGGTTTCGCCGATCACGGCGCCGACCGGTCGCTCGATATCGAGGAGGTGCTGGGCAGTGCCGTGCTGCGCGCCGCCGTCGAACAGGCGAAGACGCGCTTCGTCGTGCGCGTGCTCCCGCCGCTGCGCTTCGCCACCGCGGCCACGCCGGGCGGCTTTTTCGGCCTTGATTTCGACACGGCAGGCGACGTTGTGCAGGGCATCGCCGCCGGCGTGAAGGCCGCCGGTTTCCAAAAGCTGGTTCTGTTCAACACCAGTCCGGTCAACGAGCCGTTTGTCGGCGCCGCCGCGTTGGAAGCCCGCGCCGGGCTCGGTCTGCGCACCTACGTCATCCAGGCCGGTTCGCTCGGATTCGATCCCGCCCGGCAGCGCGCCGCCGACCTCGGTCCGCATGCGCGGCACCTCGCCGGACTGCTGGAAGAAATCCGGCTGCATCTGGCGCCACCCCTGGCGCCGGCCGACCGACCGCCGCCCGCAGCACCGGCGCCGGACGGATTCCCCGTCTTTCGCTCCCGCTACCTTCCCGCGCTGGCGCCCGCACAGCTTGCCACCCTGCCGGCCACGGTCGACCTGCTTGCGATCCTGCCCACCGCCGCCATTGAGCAACACGGCCCGCACCTGCCGGTCGGCGTGGATGCCATTCTGGGACACGCTCTGCTCGATGCCGCGCTCTCGCGCCTGCCGCCCGACGTGCCGGCGCTCGTCGCGCCGCCCGTCACCTACGGCGCCAGCGACGAACATCGCGGATTTCCCGGCACGATCGCCATTTCGCCGCGAACACTGCGTCGCGTGGTGCTCGCGATCGCCGCGCAGCTCCGCGCACTGGGCCTCCGCCGGCTCGCCGTGTTCAACACGCACGGCGGCAACAGCGCCGTGCTCGCGCTGGTCGTCCGTGAGATCCAAGAAACCCTCGGCCTCGACGCCCGTCTTCTCCGCCACGACTACCAGCCCGACGTCAGCGCCCAAGAGGCCGCGTGGGGCTTTCACGCCGACGCATGGGAGACCGGGCTTATGCTGGCCTGCGCGCCGGAGCTGGTGCGCATGGACCAGGCGATCGGTGAGTATCCCGCGCGACTCGACGATCCCGGCGAACTGCGGCCGGAACACGCGGCGGCGACCTACGCCTGGATGACGCGCGACATTTCGCGTTCGGGCATCATCGGCGATCCCACCGGAGCGACGCCAGCCGACGGCCGGCGCTGGCTGGCCGCTGCCTCCGAGCGCCTTGCGGGTGAAATCCGCCGCCGGGACAACACCTGACCACGGGGTGGATATTGTAAATCATTTGTTTAACTCGTTGATTTCGTCCGGTTAATAATATTTGACAATTCCGCCCATCCTAAGAGTTTCTCACCCTGTTGCATTTGGGGACACGTGACTAGTTGCCTGGGAAATTCCGCCGATCGATCCATGCTTTGCCGGCGCGGTCGGACGCATTTGCCCTCGTTCTGGATATCATCTCATGGCGAAAGCTGACCGGTTTACCCTGCCCTTCCGCTGGAAACTGAGCTTGTTCATCATCTCAGTCTGCGCCGTCGCGCTTCTCGCGGCCATCGGCAGCTTCTACGTGATGGAGGTCCTTCGTTTTCAAAACGAGGTCGTCCAGCGCATGGAGTCGACGCAGCGCCTGTTGCGGGAAGGCATCACCGCGAATCTGGAGGCCGACGCGTCAGGCGGAAGCATTTCGCTTTCAGCCCTGCGGACCGACGAGACGATTGTGGCCGCAGCCGTCTACTCACCGGAAAACCGGCTCCTCGCCAAATACATCCGGACCGGCTCCAACGAATTCATCCCGGACCCCACGCGCGCCAACTTCACCCTGTCCGTCAACCGGGTGGTGACGATCCACCAGCTGCGCGCCCATGCCGGCCGCGTGATCGGCAAGCTGTATCTCACCGCCGATGTCACCAAACTGGCCGCGGAACGGTTCGGCGACGCGCTGCGCACCATGGCGATCATCTTTCTCGCGTCGTGCCTGCTGGCGATGCTCGTGGCGCAGAGCCTCCAACGCGCCGTCTCGGGTCCCATCACCGAACTTGCGAAGGCCGCCCGTCTCGTGGCCGAGCGCCAGGACTACGGCGTGCGGGTCCGGGAGCACGGCCGGGACGAGATCGGCACGCTGACCCGCTCCTTCAATTCGATGCTGCAGACCATCGAGCAGCGGAACTCCGAACTGGTGGTGGCGCGCAAGAACGCCGAGGACGCCCGGGAGAGCCTGCGGCTGATCAACGAACAATTGGAGCAGAAGGTAGTTGAGCGCACCGCGGCGCTGGAACAGGCGGTGACCGCGGCCAAGGAGGCCAACCAGGCCAAAAGCGCCTTCCTGGCCAAGATGAGCCACGAACTGCGCACGCCGATGAACGCGATCATCGGCTACAGCGAGATGATGCTCGAGGATGCGACGGATCGCGGCGACGCCCGCACCGCCGAAGACCTCCACAAGGTCCTGAGCGCCGCCCGCCACCTGCTGGGCCTGATCAACGACGTGCTGGATCTGTCGAAGATCGAGGCCGGCAAGATGCAGCTCTACCTCGAAACCTTCGACCTGCAGACCTTGGTCACCGAGGTGGCCAGCACCATCGCGCCCCTGGTAGAAAAGCGCAAAAACACCCTCACCGTCTCCTGCAGCCCGGCCATCGGCTCCATGCACGGCGACGCCACGAAAGTCCGCCAGACGCTGCTCAATCTCTTGAGCAATGCGAGCAAGTTCACCGAGAACGGCCGCATCGAGCTGCGGATCGAACGCGAGATCAGCGACAGCCAGGTCTGGGTCGTGATGCACGTCACGGACACGGGCATCGGCATGACCGAGGAGGAGTTGGGCCGGCTGTTCCAGGCCTTCACCCAGGCCGATGCCTCGACCGCCAGCAAGTTTGGCGGCACGGGACTCGGCCTCGCGATCTCCAGGCAGTTCGCCCAGATGATGGGGGGAGACATCAGCGTCACGAGCAAGCCCGGCGTCGGCTCCACCTTCACCGTCCGCGTGCCGGCTCGCGTGAAGCCGGCCCACTCTCCCTATGCGATTGTGGAAAAAGAGGCCCAGCCGGCGCCCCCGCCCAAGGGCCGGATCCTCATCATCGACGACGACGAGGCGGTCCACGCGGTCCTGACCAACATGCTCACCCGCGAAGGCTATTCCACGCGGGACGCGCGCAACGGCAAGGAGGGCGTCCGCCTCGCCCGCGAATACCGGCCCGACATCGTCATCCTCGACATCCTGATGCCGGAGATGGACGGCTGGACCGTGCTCTCCCAACTGAAGGCCACCCCGGAGTGCGCCAACATTCCCATCATTCTCCTGACCATGCTCGACAACAAGGAGATGGGGTTCGCCCTCGGCGCGGCCGATTACCTGACCAAGCCGATCGAGGCGCCGAAACTCCTGCCGATCCTGGAGCGCCACGTCGCCGCCAAGCAACGGGACATCGTGCTGGTCGTGGAGGACGATCCGCCCTCCCGCGAACTGCTCGTCCGCATGCTGCAGCAGGAAGGCATCACGGTGAAGGAGGCGGCCAACGGCAAGGAGGCCCTCGAGGTGATCCAGGGCGGCTCCATCCCCGCCATGATCATCCTCGACCTGGTGATGGCGGAGATGGACGGGTTTGAGTTCCTGCGCCAGATCCGGCCGCATCCCGAGTGGTCGAAGATCCCCGTGGTGGTCGTGAGTTCGCTTGATCTTACCGCCGAAGCCCAGCAAGTTCTCAAGGGACAAGTCGAACGCATTTTTGAAAAGGGCCGCTTTGCGCGGGAAGATTTGCTGCGCGAGGTCCGCGAAAGCATCAACCAGCACATGCTCAATCGTCAGCCAGCCGCCGCCCCGGCCCAGCCCCCCGCCTGAGGCGGACGGCCCGATCCCTCTATGGCGAAGATCCTCATCGTCGAAGACAATGAAATGAACCGGGACATGCTCTCCCGGCGCTTGGAACGCCGCGGGTACACGGTCGTTGTCGCCGTTGATGGCGCCCAGGGGGTCGAAAAGGCCCACACCGAGGCGCCGGATCTGATCCTGATGGATATGAGCCTGCCGGTCATTGATGGCTGGGAAGCCAGCCAGAAGCTGAAGGCAGACCCGGCCACCGCCGGGATCCCCATCATCGCCCTGACGGCGCACGCCATGACCAGCGACCGCGACATGGCCCTCAAGGCGGGCTGCAGCGACTACGACACAAAACCAGTGGACTTGCCCCGGTTGCTCGGCAAGATTGAGGTTCTGCTTCACAAGCCTCCGGTGGCCCCGACATGAGCGCTCAGCCCCCCTCTAACAGCAATTCGAAGCTTCCCGCCAACGCGCAGAGTACGCTGAGCCCGTTCCTGCAGGCGCTCCGGTCCAACGACCTCGAGACGCTCACGCAGCTCCGCCACGCCCTGCGCACGCCCCTCAACCAGATCATCGGCTACAGCGAGATGCTGCTGGAATCGATGGAAGGCCTCGAGACCGAGCGGCTGATGCGGGACGTCAAGAAGATCCACACGGCGGGCGGACAGCTGCTGGCGCTGTTCAACGACGCGCTCGCACCGTGGAAGATCGAAACCGGCAAGCTCGACCTGCTCGGCATGAAGCGCGACATGCTGGCGCCGCTGAACGCCATCGTCGGCTACAGCGAAATCTGCCAGGAGGAGGCCGCCGAGCTGGGCAAGCCCGACGTGGTCAACGATCTCAAACGGATCAACCAGGCGGGCTACAACCTCCACCATCTCTTCGAGAGCGAGGAATTCGCCGTCAAAATCGACGTGGGCTCCGGCGCGTCGGATCCGAGCGTGTCCGGCCGCGCTCCGCCCGCCCCGGCCACCCCGCCGACCAAGCCCTCCTCCTCCATGGAGTACCTCGGTCCGACCGGCGCCCAGTACACCGGCCGGCTGCTGGTGGTGGATGATGATGCCATCAACCGGGAGATGATCGCCCGCCGCCTCCAGCGCTCGGGCTACACCATCACCATGGCGGAAAACGGGCGCGTGGCGCTCGACCTGATGAAACAGCGGGACTTCGACCTCGTGCTGCTCGACATCATCATGCCGGAGCTGGACGGCTTTCACACCCTCGAGTTCATCAAGGCCGACCCCAAGCTGCGCTACCTGCCCGTCATCATGCTGACCGCGCTCGACGAGGTCGACAGCACCGTGCGCTGCATCGAGGCCGGCGCCGAGGATTACGTGCCGAAGCCGTTCAATCCCGTCATCCTGCACGCCCGCATCAACGCCTCGCTTGAAAAGAAGCGCCTGCGCGACCAGGAGCAGGCCTATCTGGCCGAGCTGCAGGCGGAGCGCGCCAAATCGGACCGGCTGCTCCTGAACGTCCTGCCCAAGGCCATCGCCGACCGCCTGAAGCAGGGCGAGCGCACCATTGTCGACAGCTTCCGCGAGGCCACCGTGGTGTTCGCCGACATCGTGGGCTTCACCAGCTTCTCCGCCAACATGGCGCCGAGCCGCACCGTCCAGCTGCTCAACGACCTGTTCTCGGGTTTCGACAAGCTCGCCGAAACCTACGAACTCGAGAAAATCAAGACCATCGGCGATTCCTACATGGTGGTCGGCGGCGTGCCCACCGTCATCCCCGAGCACGCCGAGCGCTGCGCCCTGATGGCGCTGGACATGATCGAGGTGCTGCACCACTTCAACCGCCGGAACTCGACCAGCCTGGACGTGCGCATCGGGATCAACAGCGGCCCCGTCGTCGCCGGCATCATCGGCACGCGCAAGTTCGCCTACGATCTGTGGGGTGACACGGTCAACGTGGCCAGCCGGATGGAAACGCACAGCCAGCCCGGCGTCATCCAGGTCTCATCCGGCACCCGCGGCCTCCTGGCCGACAAGTTCATCTTCGAGGAACGCGGCACCATTGACATCAAGAACCTCGGGCCCATGGCCACCTACCGGCTGATCGGCCGGAAGACCTGAGCCGCCATCCGTCCGGCAGGAGCGGCGGCCGGCGGACCCGGCGGCCGGAAGCGGTCCGACGTCACGAATTCACTTGTCCGCGCGAGGCGCCGCCGCGCTGGCGGTCGTTGCGCTGGCCTCCGTTACGCTGGCGGTTGTTGCGCTGACGGTCGCTGCGCTGACGTCCACCGCGGTCCATTTGAAGATGGTGGTGCTCATCGGCGGCAGGGTGAGGAGCAGCGACTGCTTGAAGCCGTCCGCCGGGACGTCCTCGGTGGTCCGCCCGCCGTCGTTGCCGACGCCGCTGCCGCCGTAGAACTGGCTGTTGGTATTGATCGTCTCGCGCCACCGGCCGCGGCGCGGCACGCCGATCCGGTAGTTCGGCCGCACCACTGGCGTGTAGTGGCCGACGATGGCGAACAGGGTCTGCTCCCCCGGATCCAGCCGCAGCCAGGCGAACACGCTGGAATTGGCGTCTTGGCAGGCGATCCAGCGGAAGCCGGCCGGGCTCAGGTCCGTGGTGCTGAGCGCGGGCTCGCCGGCGTAGAGCCGGTTCAGATCGCGCACCAGCAGCCGGATGCCCTCGTGGTCGCGATACTGGCAGAGATGCCAGTCGAGGCTGGCCAAATGGTTCCACTCGCGCGACTGGCCGAAATCGCTGCCCATGAACAGCAGCTTCTTCCCCGGCCAGCCCCACATGAAGCCGAAGAGCGCGCGGAGATGGGCGGCCTTCTCGGAAATGCTCCCCGCCCCCATCTTGCCCAGCAGCGACGCCTTCCCGTGCGTGACCTCGTCGTGCGAATAGACGCTGATGAAGTTCTCCGCGTACTGGTAGAGCATGCCGAAGGTCAGGTCGTTCTGGTGCCACTTCCGGTGGATGGGCTCCTTGGCGAAGTAGCGCAGCGTGTCGTGCATCCAGCCCATGTTCCACTTGTAGTCGAAGCCGAGCCCGCCGTTCCCGGTCGGCTTGGTGACGCCGGCGAACGATGTCGACTCCTCGGCGATCATGAGCGCGCCCGGGTAGTACTGGTGCACGAGGTCGTTGGCCTGCCGGAGAAACTCGATCGCCTCCAGGTTCTCCCGGCCGCCGTACTTGTTGGGCACCCATTCGCCCGGCTTGCGCGAGTAGTCGAGGTACAGCATCGAGGCCACGGCGTCCACCCGCAGGCCGTCGATGTGATAGCGGTCGAACCACGAGAGGGCGCTGGCCACGAGGAAGCAGCGCACCTCGTTGCGGCCGTAGTTGAAGATCAGCGTGCCCCAGTCCTGGTGCGCGCCCTGGCGCGGGTCGGCATGCTCGTAGAGATGCGTGCCGTCGAACTCGGGCAGGGCGAAACTGTCCCGCGGAAAATGGGCCGGCACCCAGTCGACGATCACGCCGATGCCCCGCTGGTGCAGGTGGTCGACGAACCAGGCAAAATCCTCCGGCGTCCCGTAGCGGTAAGTCGGCGCGAAGAAGCCGGTGACCTGGTAGCCCCAGGAGCCGTCGAACGGGTGCTCCGCCACCGGCAGGATCTCGATGTGGGTGTAGCCCATCTCGGTGGCGTAGTCGGCCAGCATCGGCGCCAGCTCGCGGTACGTCAGCGGCCGCTCGGCGTCCTCCACCAGGCGCCGCCACGAGCCGAGGTGCACCTCGTAGATGGAGAGCGGCCGGTCGAGCCGCCCCGCCTGGGCCGCGCGCTGCTCCAGCCACGCGGCATCGCTCCACGGGTGGCGCCGCGAGTCGCACACGATGGCGGCGTTGTGGGGCGGCGGTTCGTAGTAGGTCGCGTAAGGATCGGTCTTCAGGCGGATGTGGCCGCGCTGGTCCCAGATCTCGAACTTGTACATCTCGCCCTCCCGGAGGCCGGGCATGAAGAGCTCCCACACGCCGGAGGCGCCGAGCGGGCGCATCGGATGGTAGCGCCCGTCCCACCGGTTGAAGTTGCCCACCAGGGACACCCGGCGCGCGGTGGGCGCCCACACCGCAAACGACACGCCCGGCACGCCGCCGACCAGGCGGAAGTGCGCGCCGAGCTTTTCGTAGATGCGGTGCTCGTTGCCCTCGTTGAAGAGATACAGGTCGAGTTCGCCCAGCGTGGGCAGGAAGGAGTAGGGATCGTAGAACTGCCGGATCTCCCCGCCGTGCAGTTTGACGCGCAGCTGGTACCGGAAAACGTCGGGCTGTTGCGGAATGAACACCTCGAAGAATCCCTCGGGCGCGAGCGGCTGCATCGGCCAGCGCGCCGCGCCGCCCGCCATGAGCGCGGCGCCATCCCGGGCGTCGATCACGGCGCACTCCGCGGCGTCCCGGACCAGGGCCCGCACCACCACCCCTTTGTCGCGGCCCTGTTTCGCCGGGTGCATGCCCAGCAGGGCGTGGGGCTGGCCCTGCTTGGCTTCGAGCAGCGATTTGAGTTCGGTCTTGGAGATACGCACGCGGGACGGCGGAAGGCGCCGGACAGGATTCTGCGCAGCCGGCCGGGAAGGTCTAGGCCATATTCGCGCGCCGCCGGCGGCCGCGGGGGATTTCGGCGTTTAGAAAGATTGACGCGTCCCGGCCGCGGACTTTGCATCCAACGCCGCGCACCCCGATGAAGAAACTCCTCGTCGCGAATCGCAGTGAGATTGCCATCCGCGTCTTCCGCGCGGCCACCGAACTCGGCCTCCGCACGGTCGCCGTGTACTCCCAGGAAGACCGCCTCGGCGTGCACCGGTTCAAGGCGGACGAGGCCTACCTGATCGGCCGGGGCAAGGGCCCGGTCGCGGCCTACCTCGACATCGAGGGCCTGATCGCGCTGGCGCGCGAAAAGGGCGTCGAGTTCATTCATCCCGGCTACGGCTTTCTGGCGGAGAACGCCGGGTTCGCCCGCGCCTGCGCCACGGTGGGCCTCACCTTTGTCGGCCCGCGGCCCGAGCTGCTCGAGCTGATGGGGGACAAGACGGCGGCTCGCGCCCTGGCGCAACGACTGCAGATCCCCGTCCTGCCCGGCACGCCGGAACCGGTGAGCGATCCGGCCGCGGCGCTCCGGCTGGGCCGCGAAATCGGCTTTCCCCTCATGCTCAAGGCGGCCTTCGGCGGCGGCGGACGCGGCATGCGCGTGGTCCAGACCGAGGCGGAGCTGCGGCCCAAACTCGAGGAGGCGCAGAACGAGGCCGCCACCAGCTTCGGCAACCCGGCCGTCTTCCTCGAAAAACTCGTGCCGCGCGCCCGGCACATCGAGGTGCAGGTGCTCGGCGACCGGCACGGCAACGTGCTCCACCTGCACGAGCGCGACTGCTCCGTCCAGCGCCGCCACCAGAAGGTCATCGAGGTCGCGCCGGCGCTCAACCTGCCGGCGGACGTGCGCGCCGCCCTGTGCGACGCCGCCGTGCGCCTCGCCCGCGAAATGCGCTACGACAACGCCGGCACGGTCGAATTCCTCGTCGACGCCGACAATCCGCGCGCGTGGTACTTCATCGAGATGAACCCGCGCATCCAGGTCGAGCACACCGTGACCGAGATGATCACCGGCATCGACCTGGTCCGCGCGCAGATTCTCATCGCCCAGGGCTGCGCCCTGTTCGGCCCGGAGTTGGACCTTCCGCGGCAGGACCAGATCCCGCGGATCGGCTGCGCCGTGCAGTGCCGCGTCACCACCGAGGATCCGGCCAACAAGTTCACCCCCGATTACGGCCGCATCCTCAGCTACCGCAGCTCGGCCGGCCTTGGCATCCGGCTCGACGGCGCCATGGGCGACACCGGCAGCGTCATCACCCCGTTCTACGACTCGCTCCTGGTCAAGGTCACGGCCTTCGGGCCGAAGCTCGAGATCGCCCTCCAGCGCATGGACCGCGCCCTGCGCGAATTCCGCATCCGCGGCGTCAAGACCAACATTCCCTTTCTCGAGAACGTCATCCACGACCCGACGTTCCGGAGCGGCGCGGCCACCACGAACCTGATCGACACCACGCCGGCGCTCTTCGAGTTCAAGGCCCGGCGCGACCGCGCCACCAAACTCCTCGCCTACCTCGGTGACGTGATCGTCAACGGCAACCCGCAGGTCCAGGGCCGCCGCCTTGAACGCGGCGCTACCCTCCCCGCCATCCCCGACTGCGACCACCGTCAGGCGCCGCTGCCCGGCACGCGCGACCTGCTCCGGGAGCTCGGCCCGCGGAAGTTCGCCCAGTGGATCCTGGCCCAGAAGCGGCTGCTGATCACCGACACCACGTTTCGCGACGCGCACCAGTCGCTCCTGGCCGCGCGCGTGCGCACCTACGACATGCTCGCGGTGGCGGACGCGGTCGCCCGGCGCACCCCCCAGCTCTTCAGCCTCGAATGCTGGGGCGGCGCCACCTTCGACACCGCGATGCGGTTCCTGCACGAGGATCCGTACCAGCGCCTCGCCCTGCTGCGCGAGCGCATCCCCAACATCTGCTTCCAGATGCTGCTGCGCGGCGCCAACGGCGTCGGCTACAGCTATTATCCCGACAATGTCATCAGCGGCTTCGTGCGCCACGCCGCCGCCACCGGCGTCGATCTCTTCCGCGTCTTCGACTCGCTCAACTACGTGCCCAACATGCGCCGCGCGCTTGACGCCGTGCTGGAGAGCGGCGCGCTCTGCGAGGCCGCCATCTGCTACACCGGCGACCTGCTCGACCCGGCGCGGGACAAATACCACCTCCGCTACTACGTCAAACTCGCGCGGGAGCTGGAGAAGCTTGGCGTGCACCTGCTCGCGATCAAGGACATGGCCGGCCTCTGCCGCCCCTACGCCGCCCGCCAGCTGTTCCGCGCCCTCCGGGAGGAAGTCGGCATTCCGGTCCACTTCCACACCCACGACACCAGCGGCATCGCCGCGGCCTCCGTCCTCGCCGCCAGCGACGCCGGCGTGAACATCGTCGACCTCGCCCTCGCGTCAATGTCGGGCTCGACCAGCCAGCCCAACCTCAACTCGATCGTCGCCGCGCTCCAACACACGCCGCGCGACACCGGGCTCGACCTCGCCGCGCTGAACGACTTCTCCGACTACTGGGAGGCGGTGCGCGAGCTCTACGCGCCGTTTGATTCCAGCCCGCGCACGGGCAGCGCCGAGGTCTACCTGCACGAGATGCCCGGCGGCCAGTACACCAACCTGGTCCAGCAGGCCGAGGCTATGGGTCTGGGCCACCGCTGGGCCGAAATCAAGCGCACCTACGCCGAGGTCAACCAGCTTTTCGGCGACATCGTCAAGGTCACGCCCTCCTCGAAGGTCGTGGGCGACATGACGCTGTTCCTGCTCACCCGGGGCATCAAAACCGCCGATGTGCTCAATCTCGCGCCCGGCATGTCGTTCCCCGCCTCGGTCGTCGACATGCTCGCCGGCGGCCTGGGCCAGCCCCCGGGCGGCTGGCCGAAGCAGCTCCAGAAGGTGGTGCTGGGCAAGCGCCAGCCGCTCCGCGGCCGACCCGGCGCCAAGCTCGCGGCCGTCGACCTCGAGCGGGAGAAGGCGGCCCTGCACGAGAAGCACCGGAAGGAGATCACCGACGCCGATCTGTACTGCCACCTCATGTACCCGGAGGTGTACGCCGAGTTCGCCAAGTTCCAGCGCACGTACGAGGACGTGTCGCCGCTGCCGACCAGCGCGTTCCTCTACGGCCTCACCCCCGGCGAGGAGATTTCCATCGAGATCGAGCCCGGCAAGACGCTGTTCGTGAAACTCATTCACGTCGGCGAGCCCGACAAGGACGGCTACCGCACCGTGCTCTTCGAACTCAACGGCCGGCCGCGCGAGACCTTCGTGCTGGACGCGTCGGTGCAGACCAAGGCGAAGCCGCGGCCGAAGGCGGACCCCGCCGACCCGCGGCAGATCGGCGCGCCCATCCCGGGCATGGTGAGCACGCTGGTCGTGAGCGTCGGCATGAAGGTGGCGCAGGGTGACAAGCTGCTGATTCTGGAGGCCATGAAAATGCAGACGACGGTCTACGCGCCGGCCGACGGCGTGGTCGAGGAGGTCCTCGCCCAGGTGGGCGACACCGTGCAGAGCAAAGACCTCCTCCTCCGCTTGCGCGCCAAATAGATAGTTTGTCGGGCGGGGTCGCCGAACCCCGGCCGACCGGCCTCACCGCGGCCGGCTACACAAATCAATCGGTTTCAAACGCGGTCTGAGATGGGAATTGCCGCGATCAGCGTCGATGTGGCAAAGTCCCGCATCAATAAGGAGCCGAACTTGTCTGTCGTCGGCATCGGGTCCGACAACTCCGGCTCACCCCGAACATTCTTTCCCTGCCGCCTGAACCCGACTTCTCGCGCACCCATGAAACCGTTGCCCCTGCTCCCGTGGCGGCGCGCCGCCGTCTTCTGTTTCGCCCTCCAACTCGGCGCTGCGGCGGGCGCGGCCGCCGGCGCGGACACCCCGGCGGCCACGGCGCCAACCCCCGCACCGGTGATCGTGGCCGGTCCCGGCGCGGCCCGTCTGCGGGTTGAAGCGCTGGACGACCATATCGTCCGCATCTGGTTCAAGTCGGCCGGCGACTTCACGCGCGCACCGTCGCTGGCCACCGCGGACGCTCCCACCACCCGCGTGCCGCTGGTGATCGCCAGGGACGCGGCCGCGGTTTCCATCAGCACCGCCGCCCTCACGGTCCGGGTGGACCGCGCCACGCTTGGTTTCGAGGTGGTCGCGCGTAGCGACGGGGCTTCGCTGCTGACGGATGCCCGTATCACGGCGGCCACGGCCGGCGGGGCGTGGACCCTCACCCGCCGGATCGCCGCGGACGAGCATCTGCTCGGCCTCGGCCAGGACAACGAGAACACCGGGCGCCTCGACCGGCGCGGCACCGTCCGCGACCTGTGGGCCGGCCAGAAGATAAACTCCGGCAAGGTCACCGCGCAGTATCCGATTCCGTTTCTGCTCAGCACCCGCCCGCACGGCCATGCGTACGGCGTGTTCCACGACAACGCGCACGAGCTGCGCTTCGACCTCGCCAAGTCGGTCCCCGACGAGGTGCGCTGCGACGCCCCCGGCGGCGAGATCGACCTGTACGTGATCGACG
>CAZAFS010000019.1:0-21740 GCA_964484165.1 uncultured Opitutaceae bacterium
TCCCGACGGCCGCGGCCTGTCGCTCGCCATGACGCGCGCGCTCGCCTCCGCCCGGCTGCGGCCCGACCAGATCGATTACATCAACGCCCACGGCACCTCCACGCCTTACAACGACAAGTTCGAGACCCGCGCCATCAAGAAGGTCTTCGGCGAACACGCCCGCCGGCTCATGGTCAGCTCCACCAAGTCGATGACCGGCCACCTGCTGGGGGCGGCGGGCGGCATCGAGTCGGTCATCAGCATCAAGACCCTCCAGACGGGCGAGGTGCCGCCGACCATCAATTACGAGTATCCCGATCCGGACTGCGATCTCGACTACGTGCCGAACGTCAAGCGCGCGGCGCCGGTCCGGACGGTCCTGAGCAATAACCTCGGCTTCGGCGGCCAGAACGCCGCCTTGGTTTTCTGCCGGCTGGACTGAGCCGGCCGGCGCGCTTTGGGTTTTGAATTCCGGGGCGGTTGGCGCGAGGGTCAAAGCGCGTGAAGCTTATCCTCCTGGCGGTCGTCGCTTTCGTGGTCCTGGCCGGCTGCGCCCGGCGGCGGGAACCGGTGGACCGCCGCGAAGTGTGGCGCGCCCTGCAGCCGTGGGCGGCGCGCTACCGGCTGGATCCCGCCTTCATCTACGCGCTGGTCGCCGCCGAGTCGGACTTCGACGCCCGGGCGCGCCAGGGCGAGGCCCGCGGCCTGCTGCAGCTCACGCCGGCGGCCTGGGCGACCGTCTCGAGCCGGCCCTACGAGCCCACGGTGTGGGCCTGGCGCGCCAATCTCGAGACTGGTATCGACTACCTCGCATGGTGCCGCCACGCCCTCCATGCGCGCGGCCGGTTCTCCGACCCGCTGCTGCTGGCCGCGTTCCACTTCGGCTTCGACTACGTCGAGGCCCGCGACTTCGACGAGCGCCGCCTGCCGCGTCCGCCAAGTCCGATCTATCGCGAGTTGTGGGCCGGTCATCTCCGGCCCGTGGCGCCGCCGCTTGAAAGCGGAGAGCGGATACCGGATACCGGAGAGCCGGCGCAAGCCGCCGGCGATCGACCATGACCCACCGGTCCGCACCCGCAGTTGCGCCCTCGTTCGCACCCGTGGCAACCGCGCCAACCGGCGCGCCGAACATTGTCTGGATCGTGACCACGCAATGGCGCGCCCAGGCGACCGGTTATGCCGGCGACCCCAATGCGCGCACCCCGCACCTCGACGCGCTGGCGGCCGCGTCCGTCAATTACGCGCAGGCCGTCACCCCGCATCCGTTCGGCCCCTTTGCCCGGGCGGCGCTGCTCACCGGCGTGCCGGCGCCGGCGAACGGCGTGCGCGATTACTTCGATCCGCTGCCCGCGCGGGCGCGGACCATCGCGCACCGGCTCGGGGCGCGCGGCTACGCGACGGCGTTTTTCGGCAAGTGGCACCTGTACCGCCGCGATCCGGCCGCGCCGATGGTCGGCGCGGCGCACGCGAAGATCGTCGTGCCGCCGGCGTGGCGCGGCGGCTTCGGCTGCTGGGAGGGCTTTGAAAGCGGATTCCTGCTGAACGACCCGTGGCTGCACGGCACGCGGCTGCCCGAGCCGGTGCGGGTGCCCGGGTATCAGTCCGACGTGGTTTGCGCTCGCGCGGCGGATTGGATCCTTGAGACCGGAAACCGGAAACCGGATACCGGAAAGAGGGAAACAGGATGCGCTCATACTATCCGGTCTGCGGTTGCCGGAATCCCAGATGCGCGCCGGCCGTGGTTCTGTCTCGTGAGCCTCGAGCCTCCGCATCCGCCCTATGATGCCCCGGCAGCCGGCGTGGCGCCGCGCGATCCGCGGGAAATCATCCTGCCCTCCAACGTGCCGCGAGGCGGCGGGGTGGAGTCCCGGGCCCGCCGCGAGCTCGCCGGATATTATGCGCATCTCGAGGCCACCGACCGGGCGATCGGCCGCCTGCTCGCGCGGGTGCCGGCGACCGGCACCATCGTGGTGTTCACTTCCGTCCACGGCGACATGCACGGGGCGCACGGGCTGTTTCGCAAGGGCTGGCCGCATGAGGAAAGCGTGCGGGTGCCCCTGCTCGTGCGCGGAGCGGCGGCGCCCGGTTCCGGGTCCGGAGGGCAGAGTTCCGAGTTGGTCTCGCTCCTCGACCTGCCGCGTTGGGCCCTGGCTTGGGCGGACGCCCGCCGACGCGGGACCCGGAACTCTGAACCCAAAACCGAGAGCCAGCGCATTTCCATGCCCAGCGTCGTGCGGCGGCCCCATCAATGTGACCGCGCGTGGCGCGGTGTCCGCACGCGGACGCGCAAGCTGGTCATCGACGAGGACGGCGGGCCGTGGCTTTTCTTCGACTTGGAGCGGGATCCGGCGGAGACTCGAAACCTGACCCAAGATCCGGCCCGGGCGACGGAAATGGCCGCACTGCGGCGGTGGCTGTAGGGTCCGCGGCGCAGGCATCACGGGGCGCCCGTCCGCCCGCGGGATCATCCGGCGGTCTTGGCGGGAAAACTCCGGCGGATGACGGAGGCGAGCAGGTCGAGCTTGAGCGGCTTGGTGAGATAGTCGTTCATGCCGGCGTCGAGGCAGAGCTCGCGATCGCCGACGAGCGCATTGGCCGTGACCGCCACGATGCACGGCTGCCGGTCGGGCGGTAGCCGGCGGCGGATCTCCTGGGTGCATTCAAACCCGTTCATCTTGGGCATCTGCACGTCCATCAGGATAAGCTGATAGGAGTGCTGTTCGATCATGCTCAGCGCCGCGACGCCGCTGACCGCGGAATCCGCCTGGTAGCCGAGACGGCCCAGCAGATTGAGCGCTACGGTCTGGTTGACCGGGTTGTCTTCGACGAGCAGGACATCGAGCGGAATGTCGTCGCTGAGCAACCGGCTGTCCGGACTCTTGGCGTCATCGGGCGCAACGGCGGGGGCAAAGAGCGAGCGGATCGCCGCCAGCAGGGGACCGACCTTGAGCGGTCGGAACAGGTGGCTGGCCGGAGCCAGTTCCTCGAGCCAGGGGCGCGGCACCGGTTCACCGGCCGGCAGCAACAGCAGCACGGGCGGGGGCGGCGGGCCCGCGCGCCGCCGCAGTTCGGCGACGATCTTGCGGTCGGCACGGTCGGGCGGAACCTGTCCCACCACGATCAGCGCGGGCCGCGGATTGCGTTCCATCAATTCCAGCGCGGTCTGGGCCGACTCCGCCGTCTGGCAGGCTAACCCGGCCCCGCCCAGGGTGATCGAGAGGAAACGGGCGCTGGCGGCATGGTCATCGACGATCAGCGCGGAGCACCCCTGCAGGGAGGCCGGGAGCAGCGCCCGGGGCACCGCCGCGGGCGGCGAGGTGGGGCGGACTTGGATCGTGAAGGTGAAGACCGAGCCGTGCCCCGGCGCGCTTTCCACGCGGATGTAGCCGCCCATGAGTTCGCAGAGGCGCTGACAGATGGCCAACCCGAGACCGGTGCCGCCGTATTTGCGCGTGGTGGAGGAGTCGACCTGGGAAAACGGCTTGAAGAGCAGCCGCTGCTTTTCGGGCGGAATGCCGATGCCGGTGTCGCGGATCGCGATCTCGAGCAGGCACGTTCCGGCTTCGTCGGTCCACGGCACGGTCATTCTGGCGGCCGCGGCCGCCGCATCGGCCCCCATCGGGGGCCGCGAGGCGTCGGCCAGCCCGACCTCGAGGGAAACGCGCCCGTGCGGCGTGAACTTGACCGCGTTGTTGACGAAGTTGATGACGACCTGCCGCAGCCGGGTGGGATCGCCCACGATCCAGGCCGGCACCTCCGGCTCGATGAGGTAGGCCAGATCGATGCGTTTCGCCGCCGCCTGCACGGCAAAAAGATCCAGCGCCTCCTCCAGGCACGGCGCCAGTTCGAAGGGCCGCTGTTCCAGCTCCATCTTGCCGGACTCGATCTTGGAGAAATCAAGGATGTCGTTGATGATGGACAGGAGGGCGTCGCCGCTGGTGCGGATGGTGTTCACGCAGTCGCGCTGGTCCGGGTTCAGCGGGGTGTCGAGCAGCAGGCTGGTCATGCCGATCACGCCGTTCATGGGCGTGCGGATTTCATGGCTCATCGAGGCGAGGAACTCCGACTTGGCGCGGGACGCGGCGTCGGCTTCCTCCTTGGCGCGGCGGAGGTAGTTCTCGGTTTCCACGCGCGGCGTGATGTCGGCGAGCATCGCGATGAAGTTTTCGATGGTCCCGGCCTCGTTGCGCACGGGGTGCATCTCGAGGTGGAGGTGGTGACGCCGGCCGTCGCGCGCATGGCACACCAGATCTCCCTTGAACGAACCCCCGTGCAGCAGGGCCTCCCGCAGGCTGGATATGGTGGGCGGCTCGGCGTCGGGGCTGACCAGCAATTGCGTGAGCGGCCGGCCGATCGCGTCGGACAAGCTGATCGCCAGCAGGCGGGAGAAGCTGTCGTTGATCCACTCGAGACGGCCGGTGGCGTCCGCGATCGCCACCAGGTTGTCGGTGCTGCTGGCGACGAGGGAGAGCTTGCGGGTGGCCGCCTGGCTGGCGCGCAGCGCCTGCTCGGCCCGGCGTCGTTCCTCGTTCTCGGCCACCAGCTGTGCGTTGGCCTCTTCGGCCGCGCGCCGTCGGGCGTCGCCGGTGCGCGCCAGATGGGCGATCAGGCCGAGCAGCAGGCTCAACCCGAGGCCGAGGGAGGTGACGAGGCCCGGCAGAAACTGGCGGTTGCGCGCGAGCAGGGCCTCCGACGGGGTGAGGCCGATGCCGAGGTGCTGGCCAAAGAGGTTGAACTGCGATTCCTGGTGCAGCGCCCCCCGGACGGGACCGGGCGGAAACCGCTCGAACACCCGCTGGCCATCCACGTCGATCGTGACGGCGTAAAGCGCGGAAAGCTGCAGCCGTTTTTCGATCTCTTCGAGCAGCGTCGGATAGACGAATTCCCCCATCAACATCTGGGGGCCCTGCGTCCCGGCGGCGGGCAGCGGCACGCAAATCAGGAAGCCCTGGCCGCCCATGGAGAGGCGGATCAGCGGGGAGAACGCCGGCTGGCCCGAACGGGACGCCGCCTCAATGAGCCGGCGGTGCAGCGGGTCGCTGCCGTGGTCATATTCGAACAGTTGTTCGTTGCCCCGCTTCGGAAAGAACCAGCGGGTGTGCAACGTCTGGTCGACCCAGGTGAGCGAACGCAGGGCGGGGAAATCCTCGATGTAAGCCTCTCCTTCGCGGTCGCGCATGGCATCGCTCACCTGCCCAACCCGGGGCCAGCGCGCCGCCATGCGATCGAGCGTCCGGGCCTGGCTGTCCAGCTCGAAATTCAACACCGTCGCGGCGTTGTTCAAGGTCAGCTGGATGGTGGCGCGGACATAATTCAGTTCGTGATCGCGCAGGGCGGCCGTGAACAGCAGCGTGAGGGTGGCGCCCGCCGCCACCACGGGCGCGGGCAGCCAGCGGGGCAGGCCGGTGCCGCGCTCCGGGTCGTCGCGCCATACGCGGCTCAGCAACAGCGCGCCGAGCAGCGTGAGGGAGAGGGCGGGAAGCGGCGCGGGCCGGATGGCCTGGCTCCAGAAGGACGGCACCGAGAGTCCGAGGGTCCAGCCCAGCAGCGGAGCCAGCCCGATCGAAACGATCAAGGAGGAAACCAGCGCCAGCACCATCGCACGATGGCGCCGCCCCCAGGGGAGAATGAGCCAGAGCAGGCCCAGCCCGGCGGCGAAAAACGCCGCCGCAGTCAGGCGGGACATGCGGCCGGGATAGCTCGGGTCGACCGTGATGTAAGCCGGCAGCACGAGATCATCGATATGCAGATTCGAACCGGCGACGTACTCCACCAGGGTCAGGAACGCGAGGGCCGCCGGCACGATGGCCAGCCATACGACCCGGTGCTTGCGCACCTCCAGCGCCAGCAGCACGACGCCAAACACGATCAAGCTCAGAGCCGAGTTGGGCTGCAGTGGCGCGCCCCCCGGTTCCAGTTGCACCAGCGGATCGATCCGCTCCGCCCAGCCGACAAGTACCAGCACGCCGATCAGGATCAGCAGGGCGCTACCGAGCAGTGACGCGCGGGTGAGCCAGTCACTTGGAACAGCGGGAGAGTGGCGGGCCATCGACGGGGTGAGTCCTAGCTAGGGTACGCCCCCGGGGAGGGCAACGCGTTTCTGGACCCCGACCCGTGGACGGGCGCGGGTCGGAAGATCGGAAACCGGGCGGCGGGATTCAGGGGGCAGGCGAAACAGGGCCGGTCGTCGCCGGTGGGGGGGCGGGAGCCGCCGGCGGGGAAGCCGCGGGCGGGGAAGCCGCGGGTGGGGGGGCCGCCGGCATCGATCCGCCGGGTGATGAACCGGCCAGCGGCCGCGCGAAAGCGCGCAGAATGTTCAGGGGGCCGAGCAGAAAGGCCCACGAGGGTCTCTCCAGCGAACCGGTGAGTTTGAGTTCGAGCACACTGGACAGCGGCGTGAGCAGCGCGCCCAGCGCGTCGGCCAGCACAAAGCTGCTTTGCTGCAGCGGGAAGACCCGCGCGTTGAAATCCAGCGTCTTGGCCTCGAGCCAATAATCCCCTTTGGCTTCGATCGCCGCCGTTGGCCCGGTCAGCTTCACCTGGCTGAAGGCGAGCTTGTTGCCCTCGACCTTGAAGCTGGCATGGGCGGCATCGAGGCGCAGCGACGTGAAATTGAGCAGGGTCTTGCTGAGAAGCTCGGAGAGCAGTCCGAGCAGGTGGATTTCGCCCAGTTCCTTGCCGGTGATCGCCAGTTCGCCGTTGCCTTGGAAGCTGTAGGGCTCGCGGTAGCGGCCTTCCGCCTTGAGCGTCACGTCGAGATGGCCGCCGGCGGCGCGGCTGAGAAACTGGCTGCCGGCGCGGCCCGGAGAAGCGGTCTTTCCCGGCAGCTGGATTTCCTGGAGCGCGGTGGCGGCCCGCGCGAGATCAGCGCCCTTGAGCTGGGCGTCGAAGGCGAGCGTGCGGGCCTCGGGCGGCCCGCCCAGCCGGGCCGAGCCGGTGAGGGTCCCGCCGGCGAATCCGCCCTCGACCGGCCGCAGATTGACATTCCCGTTTTCGAAAGCGGCGTCGAATTTCAAATGATCCAGCGGAAAGCCGTGGAACGCGAAGCGGCCGGGGGAGGTCAGCGCGATGTCCACTTTGGTCCGCCGGCCGCCCGGGGCGTTGGCGCCGGCCAGATGCCCGGCCAGGTGCACCAGCGGCGGCTTGTCGTACTGATAGGGCGCCACGTACGCCGCGCCCGCCGGCCCGTAGAGCCGCGCGCAGTCCGCGGGATCGAGGTCGGACACGGCCTCGAAGTCCAGCGTCCGGTACGCGGCTTGGTGCGGTTCGACGGTCAGGACGAACGAGCCGCGGGCGGAGTGCCCGGCGTGTTCGGCCGTGAACTCGAACACGTCGTAGAAGAACGGCCGGACAAAGAGCGTGGTGCGCACCCGGTCGAACGGCACGCCGCGGATCTGCGGCCGGTCCACGTCCACGTGACAGAACACGGACGATCGCTCCGGCGCCTTCCAGCGGCCGCTCACGTCGACATCGGCCGCGGGCGGCGCGCCTGAGAAATCAAAGTACGCCCAGAAACGGGGCCACCAGTCTTTGAACCAACCGGAGATGTCGAGGGGCCGCAGCCGGCCCTGCAGCAGAAACCGGTAGTCGCGCGTGGCCGCGTCCATCGTATACGAGCCGCGGGCGACGTTGTCGCCCTGATGCAGGATGAGATCGGTGACGCGGAGATCGTGCCCGGCGTAAACCACATGCGCGCTGGCGCCGTCGAGCGCCACGTCGCGCGCGATCACGGGTCCCACCGCTACGTCCGCCTCGGCGCGAACGGGCGTCCAGCCCGCGGCGAGCTCAACCTGGCCCTGGACGCGCGCCGGGCCTTGCAGGTTCACCCATTTGGCGACCGTGAGGCCCGGGAGGCCGGCGGCTCGCTGGAGCAACTGCGGGGTCAAGGCGCCGATCAAGTCGAACCGGCCGGCCCCGGTCCGGACATCCACTTCGCCCCGGGCTTCCAGCGGGGTTCCACCGGCATCGAGAACCACGTTGCCATGCACCCGCGGGAGGCGGTCGAGCGCCAGATCGGCCAGGGGCGTCTCGACGGCGATCCCGCGCGCCTCGACGCGGGCCGCGGTCACCCGCACCGCCTGCGGCGTGAAGGCAAACCGGTCCGGGGCGAGGAGGCCCGCGAGGTCGACGCGCACGTGGTCGACCACCGCCTGTCCGCGCCATTCCCCGCGCTCCACTTCCAGCACCACGCGGGCGGCGTGCGGGGTCTCGCCCAGCAGCGAAAACACGGCGTGGGCGCGGGCCGCGGTGAGATTGAAGGGTCCCGCCGGCCGAAAGGCGCGGGCGGACAACTCGGCGTCCACCGTGGCGCCGCGGTCGGCCGACGGCGTGAGCGTCAGCTGCAGACGCGGCTCCTCCAGCGCGTCGAGCGGCGGGCGCAGCGCGGCCAGCTTGCGGCCCGCAGTGAGGTAGCGTTGCAGGATCAGATCGAGCAGCGGCAGGGAGCCGGGCCGCGGGCGGACGGCCGCGGGCAGATGGAACCCGCCTTGGGCGGCGACGTTTACGCCGGCCAGCTGAAAGGTGCACAGGGCGATGTCGTAGTCGGAATGCCCGAGGGCAAAATCGCCGTCCAGGTTGCTCACCACGGCCTCATCGGCGCCGGAGGGCGAGAGCATCGCCGGCAGGTGCAGATCCACGCCGGTCACCCGGGCCTCGTGCAGGCGGAGGTCGCCGACGATCAGCGCCCAGAAGTCCACCCGCACATAGGCGGCGCGGATGGTGATCAGCGGGGAGGCGAACGCGGGCGAGAAGAGCTGCACGTCCTCGAGCACCACGCGGCCGGTGGGATCAAACACCGCGTGGCCGAAATGGGCCGTCACCTGCGAGGCGGCAAGACGCCGCTCCACCGCGCGCAGCGCGAAGTCGGGCAGCGCCAGCTCGCGGCGGGTGGCGATCCAGAGCTGGACCGCGAGGAGGCCGCCCAGGATCAGCCAGCCCGCCCAGCACAGCAGCAGGATCACGCAGGATCCGCACCAGCGCAGCATCGACGGCGTGGGCCGTGGGTTGTCCATGGGCGAAGGCGCGGTTCGAACGCGGGGCGCGGTGGGTGGTCGCGGCCGCCGGCATCACCCGGCGGGGGCGGGCGGCGCGGGGTTGGCCGCCGGCGCCGCGGCCGGCTCGGCCGGAGCCGCTCCGGGATCGCGCGGCCCGTAGGTCAGCGTGAAGAGCGCGTCGATGAGCTTCTGGCTGGCCTCGAACACGACGTGGAACTGGGGCGAGCCGGCCAGCTGCGTGCCGCCCCCCGCCCGTTCGGTGAAGAACAGGGTTCTCGTCTCGGTCTGGACGCCGCTGCCGCCGACCAGCGAGAGGGTGACCTCCACCGAGTATTTCCACGGCCGGGCCTCGCCGGCAATCTCGATGGAGGGCGGAAACGAATCCATCACGAAACTCTTCGCGCGCAGGCTGCGCAACTGCTCGACGAGGACGAGCAGGGCCGCCCGCCGCGCCTCGGGTTCGTTCGCCAGCGCCTGGTCCCAGGTCTCCGGGCCGGCGAGCCGGCGGCTGAACAGCACGGTCTTGGCCGTTGCGTCGGTGAACGTGAGGCCGGTGATCTGCGCGCCGGCCGGCAGCTCCCACAGCAGCCGGTCGCGGTAGTACGTCACCGCCACCGGGGTCTCGCGCAGAATCTCCGGATCGACAAGGTAGACGAACGGCTCGTTGGCGAGCTTGGCGTAGGCCAGACCCTCGCGCTCGCTGGCGACGCCGATCAGGAGCTTGACGGACGAGGGCGTGGTCGCCGCGGTGAAGGCGCTCTGGGCAAACGTGCCCCGGGCGGCGAAATTGAGCGTGATCTCGCGCTCCGGGCGGTTGAAACCCCAGTTTTCCAGTTCGATCGCCTGCGGCGCATCGCGGAGGAATTTCAGCGCCTGCAACAGGTAGAGTTGTTGGATGAGGCGCTGCACGAGCGGCAGGTCGGCGGGCAGGATCTGCGGCGCCTGGTTGGCCGCCCGCGTGACCATCTGCCAGGGATCGGTGTCGAGCGGCTGCTGGCCCGTTTCGAGCCGCTGCAGGGTCAGTTCGGGGTGGTTGGGCGCGGCCAGGGTGATCGAGGTGAGGGCGCGCGGGTCGAAACTGAGCAGATGCCGGTCGCGCAACTCCTCCTGGGCGTTGCGCAGGTGGCCGAAAAGCTCATCGGGAAACGCCACCGTGAAGACGGGCGCCCGGTCGTCCATTTTCGCGTAGTAATCCGTGGCGGTCTTGGCCGGAGTCTCGCCGGCGCCGGGTTGGGCTGCCGGGGCCGGACCGGCGGAGGGGACAGGGCTGCCGAGCAGCAGTGTCTCGCGCCGGCCGTTGCCTTCCAGGGTCAGCCGCAAAGCGGGATTGCCGAGGCCGGTCTGGTCGGGCGGCAGCGCGGCGGGATCGAAGAACGCCTTGGTGTGCAGCCCGTCGAGGCCGTTGATGGCGAGCTCGACCTTGGTCCGGTCCGCCCGGGTGATGATGGGCGCCTCAAAGGACCAGAGGGGACCGGCGCGCCGGAGGCGGATACGCAGGTTGGCGGGGGCGGCGGTCTGCAGATTGAAGGACTGCACCTCGAAAAGCGGAATGTTGAAGATGGTGTCGGCCCGGAACTGGTCGAGGGTGAGGGAGAGGCTGTCGGCCAGGCTCCGGCCCACGACGTGGATGCGTTCGCCGTCGGGGGACAGCACGTACAGGCGGTTGCCGACCTTGGTGGCGTCGCCGATCCGCAGGGTCACGGTCTTCAGCGGCCCGGGCGCGGCGCCGCGGACGGACGGCGCGCCGGGCACTCCCGCCGTGAACGTCACGGTCAGCTTGGGCTTGTCCAGGCCGTAGTCGGCGAGGGACAGGCCGCTCTTGGGGAGATCCTTGACGAGGAAGCTGCTTTCGTGCTCGAGCAACATCAGCGCACTGAGGATGCGGGTGACGGCATCCGGGTTGGCGGGCCACTCGATCGGCTTGGCCAGCATCCAACCCTCCACGCGTTTCTCGATGCGCACCGGCTCGGCGAGGCGGCCGCCGGCGATTTCCAGGGTCTGGATGACGGCGGTCTCGGGACCGAGGATCCGCCGCCGGCTGGCGTCCCAGATCTGATCCGTCTGCCACTTGTGCACGAACGTGAAGATGAAGAAAAAGAGCGCGACGTTGAGAAACAGCAGGACAAGCGTGACTTTGGTGCGCATGGGGAAAGAGATTTAAGAACGAAGAGGGAAGATGAAAGAGGGCGCGCGGCGGGCCGGCGATTTCACGCTTCAGGGTGCGGACTTCATTTGCGTCAGCGCCGGCGGGTCCAGTAGACGACGAGGCCGAGAAAGGCCGCGATGCCAGGCAGGATGAACAGGAGCCCCAGCCGGAGCTTGGCCAGTTCCTCCTGCGATAGCGACAGCTGGAAACGGTCGATCGGCCGGGGCGGCAGGCGCAGCTGCGTGTCGCGATCGACGCACCAATTGACGGCCCCCAGGCACAGCGCCTGGCAGCCGAGATCCGCGAGGCGACGGTTGGAAAAGATGTCACCGGATCCGATGACCACCAGGCGCCCGCCCGGCACGCTGAAAGGCAGGGCGCCGGCGGTGACCCGTTCGGACGAGACGATCACCGACAGCGGGCCGCGCAGATCGGAATCGGCGTTGTAGACGGGCGGGGTCCTCAGGCGGTAGCCAAACTCGCCCCAGGACGTGGGGGAGGAAGCGGCGAGCTCGGAAACCTTGAGCGCGTTGTCGAGCGGGCGGTTGGGGTCCGGCCGGACGGATCGCGGCAGGCTCATCCGCACCGGCAGACCGTAATCGATGAGCGTCTTGGTGATCGGATGGCCCTTGTCGAACGCGCGGATGATAAGATCGCCATTGTCCGTGATCACCTCGGGATTGGTGTCGAACACCACGTCGTCGTCGACGCGCACGCCCCAGTCATAGAGCAGATTGTCGAGTCCGCAGTCCCGGCCCGTATCCAGGGTCAGGACGATGCGGCCGGCGCGGACGGAAAGGTATTGTCGCAGCAGTTCCTCCTCAAACGGCTGGAAGCGCCCCAAGGGGGCGGCGATGATGATCAGGCTGGCGTCGTCGGGCACCCGGCGGGTCAGCGAGAGGTCGAGCCCCTCCAGGTCGAAGTTGCGCAGGCGCAGTTGATCGCACAGCCCGGAGAGGCCGCGGGGGCCGCTGACATCGTCGGGATTCATTTCCCCGTGGCCGGCCAGGAAATAGATCTTCTTCTTGTCGGGGCTGGAGATGTCCAAAATGTCGGCGGTGATGACTTGCTCGCCCAGGAAGGATTCCCGGCGGCGGTGGTTGGGCGCCTCGGTCTTCCAGCTGTAGAGGTTGGTGTAGGGCTCGATCCGATGGTTCTCGCCGCAGGCGAACAGGATGACGTCGGGCTCCTCGACGCCGAGCGTCTCCGCCTGGCGCCGGTTCTTGTAGACGTCGAGGTATTCCACGCTGATCCGTCCGTCGCGGCCGGACCTCGGGTCGGCGTTGGTCGCGGCGATGTAGACATATTCCCGCAGGAGGTTCTGCACGTCCTGATAAGCCTGGGCGGCGTCCGGATTCTCGGAGTCGGGCGTGAGCGTGACGACGATGCGGATGGGCCGCTTCAGCTCGCCGAGATAGGAGATGGTTTCGGGCGACAGGGAATAGCGGTGGTGCCGGCTCAAGTCGTAGCGCCAGTGGTAGTGGATCGCGAGGTAGTTGAGGCCGCCGAAGAGGGTGAGGACCAGCGCGGCCTGCAACACCAGATTGATGGTGCGGATCCAGCGGACGGCGCGATAGCTCTCGATCGGCGGCATGGCGGCCTCAGGGGTGGAGCAGCTTCGCCTCGATCCCCAGGATCGTGAGGATGAGCATCAGGGCGGTGCCGGTGAAATAGAAGAACAGGTGCCGGGTATCGATGATCCCGCGGCTGAAATCGTCGAGGTGCTGGAACACCTGGGCGTACTCGAGGGCGGCGTGCACCGGCCGGAACGCGTCGAGCTGCAACAACTGGACGTCGAGCGTGAGGCCCACGCCGAAAATCAAGGCGAACAGCATCGCCAGCGCGAGGACGACCGCCACGGCCTGGTTGCGGGCGAGCGTGCTCGCGAACACGCCGATCCCCACGAAGAGCAGGCCGGACACCGCGATGTAGAGGTAGCCTCCGATCAGCGTGCCGGAATCGAGCAGCCGGGCGTCCATGGCGAAACGCCGCAGGATGTAGAACAAGCCGCCCGTCGAGGCCCACAACAGCAGGTAGAGCAGGTACACCGCCCCGTATTTGCCCAGGACGACCTCGGTGGTGGACACCGGGGTCGTCAGCAGCGTCTCCAGCGTGCCCAGGCGCCGCTCCTCGGAAACGCTCTTCATCGTCATGAGCGGGACCAGGATGAACACCAGCAGCCAGAAGTACCGGAAGAACTCATAGGTCGGCGAGGTCTCCTGCGGCTGCCCGCTGTAGAACTCGAGGATCCCGGTGAAGATGAATCCCGTCACCACGAGGAACAGCACGGCGGCGATGTAGGTGCTGGAACTGACCAGCAGCATGCGGATCTCGTGGCCGAGGATGGTGAAGAAGTGACGCATGACGGAGATGGGGGTGCTGGCTTCAGGGGCGCCCGCGGCTCAATCGGCGCGGGGCTCCCGCCGGTTCGGTTTTCCGGCCTTGGGCGCGTCGACCACGTCCCAGCTGCGCTTGGTGGCGGCGAGAAAGACGTCCTCGAGGGTGGGGTGGGCGCGGCCGATGGCGCGCACGCGGTAGGACCGGGCGGTGAGCGCGCCGAGCAGCTTTTCGCCCAGGTCGTCGTCGCAGGTGGTGGTGAGGGTCAGGGCGTGAAAGCCGTCGCCGTCGGGCCCCCGGCTGGTTTCGAGGACCAGGTTCGTCTCGACGCCGGTCAGCACGGCGGGCAGCGCGGCGAGGTCCCCGGCGAGTTGCAGTTCGTAGTGGGTGAGGCCGATCACCTCGCGGCGCAGTTCGGCGGGCGTGCCCTGGGCGACGATCCGGCCGCCGTTGATGATCAACACGCGGTCGCACGTCATCTCGATTTCGGGCAGGATGTGGCTGGAAATGATGACGCTCATGCGGCCGCGCAGGCCGCTGACCAGGTCGCGGACGATCAGGATCTGGTGCGGATCGAGCCCGATCGTCGGCTCGTCCATGATGATCACCTCGGGCTCGCCGAGGATGGACTCGGCGATGCCCACGCGCTGGCGCATGCCTTTGGAGAGCTTGCCGATGATGCGGTGCCGGATGCGCTTCAGGTCGCAGAGCTCCAGCACCTCGTCGAGCCGCAGTCGGAGTTTCTCGCGGGCAATCTCTTTCAGGCGGCCGCGGTAATAGAGGTATTCGTTGACCCGCATGTCCTCCGGCAGCGGATTGTTCTCGGCCATGTAGCCGACGTGGCGCTTGGCCTCCTCGGTGCGCGAGGCGACGGGAATGCCGCAGATGCGGACGAGGCCCGAGGTGGCCGGCAGGAAGCCGGTCAGGATGCGCATGGTCGTGCTCTTGCCCGCTCCGTTCGGGCCGAGGAGCCCCACGATCTCGCCGCGCCGCACCGTGAAACTGATGTCGTTCACGGCCGCGAGCGGGCCGTAGGTCTTGACCAGGTGCTCGACCTCGATGGTCGGCGGGGACGAATCTGGCTCGGGCGGAAGCATGCGGCAACGGACAGAGTGATGGACATCCATCCCCAGGCAAGGTTACACCGGCGGCGGGTTCAGCCGCCAGGCCGCGGCAAGGCCGCGCAGCGTGAGGTCGGGGACGATGGTGAAGGGATGGTGCAGGGTCTTCTCGAGCAGCGTCGCCGCCCCGCCCGTGGCCAGCACCGTCGGCAGGGGCTCGCCGCGGCGGGCCAGCTCGGCGAGCACCGCCTCCAGCAGCGCCCGGATCATGCCGCCGAATCCGATGACCGTGCCGATGCGCATGGCTTCAACGGTGGATCGGCCGATGGCCCCCGACACGTCCAGCGAGTCGTCGAGCAGCGGCAGCAGTGCCGTCTGCTCGTGCAGGTAGCGCCGCATCAGCTCGACGCCCGGCGCAATGATGCCGCCCTCGTAGCCGCGGGAGCGCGTCACGATGTCGAAGGTGACGGCGGTGCCGAGGTCGATGACGATGGCGGGCGTGCCGCAGAACGCCTGCGCGCCGGCGGCGTTGGCCAGGCGGTCCTGGCCGATCTCCTCCGGTTTGGGATAGCCGAGCGGCACGCCGAGCTGCCGGTCGGCCGTGAGTTGGAAAACGGGGCGGGCGAACCGGTGCAGCTCGAATACCCGCCGCAGCAGTTTGCCGGCCGCGGGCACGACGGAGCAGAAGGCCGCGCCCTCCAGATCCGGATGCGCGGCGGCGAGCCGGTCGAGCTCGGGACCGAAGCCGTGGGACGGATGGTCGATCAATCGCGTGGCCAGCTCGCGCTGGAACAGGGCCTGCCCGTTGGTCACGACGCCGTAGTGCGTGTGGGTGTTGCCGATGTCGATGCAGAGAAGAGGCATGGGCCGTGGATGGCGCTTAAGGCGTAAGGTTTAAGGAGTAGGGTTTGAGGGAGCCCGTACGAAAGAGCGCGTCAGCGCGGATCTGGTCATTCGACCTTCGACCTTGGACACTCGACTAGGCTTTTTCCAGCGTCACGTCCCCGGCGTGAAAGCGCTGCGGCCGGCCGTTCTCCCCGCGAATGAGCAGCGAGCCCTCGTCGTCGATGCCACCGGCGACGCCGGTGACGCGCCGGCCGCCCTCGCGCAACGTCACCACCTGCCCGCGCAGGATGTCGAAGCGGTTCCACAGGTCGGCAAAGGTCTCCCGGTAGCCGCCGTCGACGAACAGGCCATAGGCGGCGAGCACGCGCCCGATGATTGCCGCCGTCAACCGGTTGAGGTCCACCGGCTGGCCCGCGCAGCCGGCCAGGGTCGCGGCCTGGCGCGCGAGCTCGGCGGGCAGGCTGGCCGGCGGGCTGTTGACATTGAGCCCGAGGCCGAAAACCAGATCGCGGATCTGGTCGGCGTCGATGCGCGCCTCCGTCAGCATGCCGCCGAGTTTCCGCCCATCGAAGTAGAGGTCGTTGGGCCATTTGATGCCGGGCTGGAACCGGCAGAAATTGGCCACGAGTTCGCACAGGTTGGCGCCCATCCAGAGGGTGAAGGTCTGCATGCGGCCGGGTTCGAGGTGCGGCCGGAAGACGAAACTCGCGTACAGATTGCCGTTGTCCTCGCTGTGCCAGACCCGGCCGAGCCGCCCCCGGCCCCGGGTCTGGCGGCGGGCGAGCACGACAAACGGCGTCGGCTGGTTCGCGGCCAGCTGGCGTTCGGCTTCGTCGTTGGTGCTGTCGACCTCCGGCAGGCAGAGGATGTTGAACGGCCGGCCGCGCGGCTTCAGGTGCGCCTGCACCAGCAGGAGGTTGAGTCCGGCCGGCTGGCGGACGAGCCGGTAGCCGTGGCTGCGCACCGCCTCGAACTCGAACCCCTGCCCGCGCAGCTTCTCCATGTGCATCCAGACCCCGACGCGGCTCATGCCGAGCCGGCGGGCGAGCACGGTGCCTGACACGAAGGCGGCCTCGTGATCGAGCAGTTCGCGGAGGATTACGAGTTCCGGGGAGCCCATGGGCGAAGACAACCGCGCGACGCCGGTCCCCGGAGTGGGACCGGCCGCCGAGGATCCGGCCGCCCGGCGTCGTGGAAACCCGTTCATGGCCGCCAGTCGAGTCCGATGTCAACCCACACGCTGTGATGCACCAGCGCGCCGGTGGAGACAAAATCCAACCCCAAACCGGCGAGGCGCGGCAGGGTTTTCAGGGTGAGGCCGCCGCTGGCCTCGGTGAACGCCCGGCCGCCGACGAGGGCGACGGCGCGGCGCAGCTGCGGCACGGTGAAATTGTCGAACAGCAGGACGTCGGGGCCGGCGGAAAGCGCGGCGGGAAGCTGATCGAGGCGGTCGACCTCCATTTCGACCGGCGCTTCCGGGGCGGCCCGGCGGGCGGCGGCCACCGCCGCCGCCACCGCGGCAGTCCTTGTTACTTGCCACTTGGTACTTGGTCCTTCGCTTTGCTCGCCCCAACCGAGCAAAGCCAGATGGTTGTCCTTCAGCATCACGCGGTCGAAGAGGCCGAGCCGGTGGTTCCAGCCGCCGCCGCAGGCCACGGCGTATTTTTCGAGCATGCGCTGGCCGGGCGTGGTCTTGCGCGTGTCGAGCAGCCGGGTCCGGCCGGCCCCGAGGGCGGCGGCGTGGCGCCAGGTGTTGGTGGCGATGCCGGACAGGCGTTGCAGGAAATTCAGCAGCGTGCGCTCGGCGGCCAGGAGGACGCGCGGATCGCCGTGCAGCGTGGCCAGCACCTGCCCGGCCGGCACCCGCGCGCCGTCGCGGGCGCTGCATTGCGCCGCGACCCGGCCGCCAAACGCGGAGAAGATCAGCGGCACCAGGCGCAGTCCGCACACGACCAGCGGCTCGCGGGCGACGAGGGCGGCGGCCCCCTGCCGCGGCAGGGCCGGCAGGCTCAGCGTGGAGAGATCGCCGGAGCGGACCGGCCGCCGGCGCAAGCCGAGCCCGGCGAGATCCTCATCGCGCGCGGCTTCCACCAAGCGGCGCAGATAGGCAAGATCGAGGTCGTCCCATTGCAGGCGCTGGATGAGTTTCTCGACGGAGGGAAGTCGCAACACGGACGGCATGAAACGGGCGGCGGTGGGTGGAGGCGGTGAAAATTAAGACCGATGCCCGGCGGTTGAGCAAATGTCATTTGATGAATTCCCTCCGGGCTGGGTCGCGGGTTTCGGGCGGATCCGCGACGTGCTTGGCGGCCACGCGGCGGCGAAGCGCCCCGTCAGGTCTGATTCCGAGGGAGATGTATCCTGGCCGGCTCCGCCGCAAACCCGTCACGCGGTGGCGCCGGCAGACCCACCGGCCCCGTTTTGATGCACCCGGAAGCGGGCCCGCGGGCCGGACTCGTCCTCCGCATGCCGGGCGATGATGGCTTCGTACTCGATGGGCTCCACGGTCCAGCCACGAGCGGGGTCGTAATAGGCGAGGTCGGCGACCGGAACGCGCAGCGCAATCTTCCGGGTTTCGCCGGGAGCCAGCGACACCCGCGCGAACGCCTTGAGCTCGCGCCTGGCGCGTTCGACTCGCGATCCGCGCGCGGTTACGTACAGCTGCACGAGTTCGTCGCCCGCCACCCCGCCGGTGTTGGTGACGTCGACGGTCGCCTCCAGGGTGTCGGACGGGGCGAGCCGGGTCTTGGCGAGGCGGAAGGCGGCGTGTTGCCAGGAGGTGTAACTGAGACCGAAGCCGAACGGAAAGGCCGCCGCGGCGCCGTCGCGCGCGAGCTTCCGGTAGCCGTGCCACAGGTCGTAGGTGATCTCGGTGGCGTGGCGGTCAAAGAACGGCAGGTCGGCGGCGCGCCGGGGAAAGGTGCACGGCAGCCGGCCGCCGGGGTTCACCCGGCCGAGCAGCACGTCGGCCAGCGCGTGGCCGCCCTCCATGCCCGGGTACCACAGCACGACGATGGCGCCGACCCGGTCGCGCCACGCCTCGGTGATGACGGCGCTCCCGATCATCAGCACGACGATCGTGCGCGGCTGGGCGGCTGCGACGGCGAGGATCAACTGTTCGTCGCGCGGGGACAAAGTCAGCCGTTCGCGATCGCCGCCCGGCGAGAAGGCGCCTTCCTGCGGCCCGCCGCCGGCCAGGATCTTTTTGGCGATCGGCGCCTCCGCCGGCGTCGGCGGGGGAAAAGTCGGCGCGAACATCGAAAGCATGTCCGGCGGAATGTATTCGCCCTCGTCCTCGTGGGTGTAGCCGACCACCACCACCGCGGTCTCCGCGGAGGCCGCGGTCCGCGCCGCCCGCTCCGGATCGCCGCCGTCGTCAAAGACGATCGCCCGTTCACCCAGCGCCGCTCTCAGGCCGTCCAGCGGCGTCACGACGTACGCCGGCTGCGTGTTGCTCGAGCCGCCGTCGCCGGTGTTGGGAACGGACGCCAGCCGCCCCACGACCGCGACCCGCTGCGCGCCGGCGAGCGGCAGGAGGGGGCCGTCATTCTTGAGGAGCACGATGCTCTTCTGCGCCGCCTCGCGGGCGAGCTGCCGGTGGGCGGCGCAGCCGACGACCGCCGGCGTGTAGCGCGCGGGATCGCGGCCCTGTCCGAAACGCACCTGCTGGCGCAGCACGCGCAGCGCCGCGTCGTCAATCCGCGCGAGGGGCACCTCGCCGCGCTCCACCAGCACCTTGAGCTCGCGGGCCCAGTGCATGGCGAACGGCATCTCGATGTCCTGCCCGGCGAGCGCCGCCTTGCGGGCGTCGCGCAGGCCGAAGATGAAGTCCGTCATGATGTAGCCCTGGAAACCCCACTGCTCCTTGAGGATGCCGGTGAGCAGCGCCCGGTTCTGGCCGCACCACTCGCCGTTCATCGAGTTGTAGGCGCTCATGACCGAGGCCACCCCGGCGTCGACCACCCTCTTGAAGTGGGCGAGGTAGACCTCGTGCAAGGCGCGCCGATCGATGGCGACGTCGATCTTGAACCGCGCGTGCTCCATCGAATTCAGGGCAAAGTGTTTCACGCACGCCATGACATGGCCCTGCACGCCGCGGGCCAGCGCCGCGCCGAGTGCGCCGACGTGGTGCGGATCCTCGCCGTACGTTTCCTGGGCCCGGCCCCACGCGGGATGTCGCAGCAGGTTGATGCACACGCCGCCGAAATGATTGCCGCCCAGCGCGCGCAGCTCGGTGCCGATGGCGTCGCCGATCCGCTCCTCCAGCGCCGGATTCCACGCCGCGCCGCGCGCCATGGAAACCGGAAAGGTGGTCGCGCCCTTCAGGATGATGCCGCGCGGCCCGTCGACAAAACGCACGCCCGGAATGCCGAGCCGCGGCACCGCGCCCGCCACCCACGGCCGGCTGCCGTATCCGCCGGGCGCCATCATCTCGGCCAGGCCCGGCCAGAACGGTGTGTCCCCGCTCATCAGTCCCAGCTTTTCATCCAGCGTCAACTGGGCGAGGAGCCCGCGCGCCTTCGCGTCGATCTGCGGGGGCGTGAGCGCCGCGGGGGTCTCGAGCGCGCCAAAGGCGGCGCGGGCGGGCGGGGAACCGGTCGAAGTCATGGCGGGAGCGGTAGGCGGATGAGAGAATCAAATATCCCGGAAGCCGGGGCGGTGCGTGTGGAAAGATTCCAGGCCCGGCTGGGCGGCGTCAATCGCCGGCGCGAGGATTAACGCAGGGGCGGCCATCGCCTCCCCCCGGCCGGCGGGCGGAATGACGCCTAGTCCGTACGCGTGAAGATCTGATCGCGGACCTGCCTCAGATCCTTGGCGGCCGCGGGATTCTGCCGGCTCAACTGGTCGATCTGGTCGTTCATCCACTTCAAATCCCGCAGCCGCTGGTCCTCCTCGTACATCAACCGGGCGCGCGCTTCCGGCGACATGCCGAAGATCGGCAGCGTGTACCGATTGAGGAGATTGCGATCGAAGTCCGTGAGGTATTGCCTGACCAGCTCGCCGTCCCACGCCTTCGGCGTCATCCATTCCTTTTCTTCAATGCGCGGAAGCCTGTCGCCCGAAACGACCACCGGCTTCATTTGCACGACGTCCGGATCGGCGGCGGCCGCCGGCTGGGGCTGCAGTTGACTGCTTTCTTTGGCTTTCGGTGGGCTCCAGATCGGGAGTTGGGTGGAAACCTGGGCCGCGAGCTGTGGTGAGAGTCTCGGGCGGGGTTGCGGCACGACGGGTTTCGCCGGGCTGGACGCGACTGGCGTCGCGACCGCCGGCGGAGTGGCGGTGGCGGGCGGCGGCGGGGCATTGGCGGGCTGGGTGGTGCCCGGCGCCGGGGATTGGCCGGACGGGTCTGTGACCTCGGGCGCCGCGCCGGACGTGGCCCCCAAGGCCAGGGCCAGCGCGAGCCATGCCATCCGGTTGTGCCTGCCGGTTGTCATTGCTGGGTTAGACGGCCAATTCTGGCAAAGGTTGCCTGGCGGCTGTCAAGAAGATGCATCATGGTCAGGGCGTACCCGCGGCCAGCTTGCGGGCGATGACCCCGACTTGGGCCTTGAGCAGTGCGATGACCGCCTGTTTGTAGGCGGTCGGGTCCACGGTCACCTCATAACTGCCGCCCTGGCGCTCGGCCCGGTTCCGGCCCCGCGTGCGTACGAGGCTGGCGGCAAAGGATTGGTCGCCGCCAACCGACACGGTGAGCGTGAGTGCGCCGGTCTGGCCGTCGGGCGTGAGAAACGCCGCCGAGCCCGCCGAAACAAAAATCCGCGGCCGCGCCCGCAGGCGGGGCACGTCGGCCGCCGGCGGCGCCGGCAGGAACGCGCGCCAGTCATCGGTAACCGCGCGGTCGGTCGAGTACTCCACGAACTCGACCAGGAACGAGACGAGGGGGAGCGTGGCGTCGAGTTCGCGCGTCAGCCGGGTCGCCGGCAGGTAGTTGGCCAGCATGAACGACTCGATCCACGGACAGTGGTGGCCGACAACCGTCACCGTCTGGCGCGCGCCGGAAAGGCCCGCGATCGTTTCATAGCTCGCCGGCGGCGCCTGCTCCCGGCCGGTTCGCGCCGCCTGGTGGGCGAGTTCCTGAAAGCCCGGATTCACCGCAACCGGATCGTAGGGCATGACCTCCATGCCCTGCGCCGTAAGCGCGGCCACGAAGGCGTCGTGCACGGTGTCGGCGATCTCCTGGAAGTCGGCGGGGCGCAGGCCCTGGAGGCGCAGGCTGGCCGGCAGCGCCAGGTCGGCGGCGTCGCGCTGGGCCAGCAGGAAGCCGGAGTCCGTCACAAACGTGAGGTTTACCAGCGGCGTGGTGACGCGCTTCACGCCGCGCAGGTTGCCCCAGGAGCTGCCGGTGTAATAGCCGCCCGCGTCCGCGGTGGCGGACCA
>CAZAFS010000020.1:0-21561 GCA_964484165.1 uncultured Opitutaceae bacterium
CCAACCGCGACGGCATCGACATCGACGCCTGCGCGAATGTCCGCATCTCCAACTGCTCGGTCAATTCGCCGTGGGACGACGGCATTTGCATCAAGTCCTCGTGCGGGTTCGGCGGCGTCCGGCCGGTCGAGAACGTGACGGTCAACAACTGCTACGTGAGCGGCTTCGAGGAGGGCACGCTCTACGACGGCACGCGTTCACGCGTCATCCGCCACCGCGGCGGACCGATCGGCCGGATCAAGCTCGGGACCGAGGGCAGCGGCGGCTTCCGCAACATCTCCATCACCAACTGCCTCTTCGAATTCTGTCGCGGCCTGGCGCTCGCGCAGGTGGACGGCGCGATGATGGAGGGCGTCGTGGTCTCGAACCTGACGATGCACGAAGTGATGAACGCGCCCATCTTCATCCGGCTGGGCGGCCGGCTGCGCGCGCCGGGTGCGACCACGCCGGGCACGGCCTGCCGGATCGCCATCAGCAACGTCTTCGCCAACGACGTGGCGCCGGAACACGGCATCTTCATCGCGGGCCTGCCGGGTCATCCAGTGACCGACGTGCAGATGGCCGATATCGAACTCCACTCTCGCGGGGGCGGTACGGCCGCGGCGGCGCAGCGCCGGGTGCCGGAAATGGCGGATGGCTATCCTGAACCCATGCTGTTCGGCACGCTGCCCGCCTGGGGGGTCTACGTCCGGCATGCCGCCCGCATTCGATTGCGCGACATCGTGCTGCGGCGCCTCAACGCCGATCAGCGCCCGGCAATCGAGCTGGACGACGTGGCTGGCGCCGACCTGTCCGGCATCCGCTTGCCGAACGACGGGCTGGCCGAACAGTGGGTGACGGCCGGCGTGCGCAACTTGCGCGTGCGCGACTGCGACGGTCGGGCCGATGCCACGGGGTAAGGTGTTTGTTCAGGGCAGACGCGGCCGGCCCTTGGCGCGGGTTTTCCAGGTGCCGTCCTTCGGAAACCCGGGAAATTCCTCCGGGCCCCCCCGGCGACCATCAGCGCGATGGCGGAGAGAAACGCCCCGTTCGCCGGCAGGGAGACCGCGATTTCGCGGCGGCCCCGCGCAACCGCCGCCGGACCGGCCTGGCATCAGAGCGGGGCGACATAATGATCGGGGCCGCCGTGCGTCAGCTGGTGGCGCTTGACCTGCCGCAACCCGACCCAGGCCAGACCATAGAGACCGCCGAGCATCAAGTTCACGAGCCGGTAAGGGCCGAGCACGACGTCGCCCACCGCCGGCAGCGCGAAGGTGTAGTGCCATCCCTTCAGGGCATCCAGGATCCAGCCGCAGCCGGGGCTGATCACCACCGCGATGAGGATCGATTGCACGATCGTGTTGGCGCCGGCGAGCTGGCTGTAGCGGAGCGGATGAAAGATCTCCTGCGTCAGCTTGAGCTGCGCCATCATCACCACCCAGAAGGCGACGCCCGTGACGAGCGAGGAGACGAGGAACGTCCACGGGCCCACGACCAGGAAAAAGGACAGCACGTAGCCCAGCGTGATCACCACCAGTCCGAGGCCGAGGACATGGGACGCGCCGCGCGCGTCCACCAGCCGGCCGACGGGATAGGCGATCACCACCCAGACCAGCGACGGCCACGACAGCATCCGGCCGACTGCGCCGAGGTCCATGCCGAGCTCGTATTGCGGGAAGAAGATGATGAAGCCCGACAGGCCCAGCAGCGCGCCGTAAAGGCAGGTGCGGATGAAATACACCCAGAGGTAGACGGGATGCCGGTAGGACTCGACGATGAACACCTTCACCGCGCGCCCGAAGGCGGACTTGCCCGCCTCGCTTTCCACCGGCGCGTTGACCACCGGATACTCGCCCTCCCGCACGAACCAGCAAATCGCACCGAAGCCGACGAGGTTGAGCAGCGCCACGCCGAGGAAAATCTCCCGGCTGTGCGTGGTGATGCGCCCGAGCAGCCAGTAGGTGATGATGAACGTGCCGGCCGCGCCGAAGACCCGGAAGAGCGCAAGAAAGCGGCCCATGTGCGTATCGGGCACGACGTCGCGCAGCAGGCCGAAGAACATGACGTTGGTCACCGTCTGGGCGCTGCGATACAGCAGCACCAGCGCGGCAAAGACGAGAATGACCGGCGCGACCGGCAGCGCGCGCAGCCACGCCCCGGTGCCGTCGAAGCGCAGCAGCCACGCGGCAGCCTCCGGCGCGAAGGGCGTGATCGCGAGGAAGATGGTTACGAAGGGCGTCGCCCAGAAGAGCACGGGAATTCTCCGCCCCCAGCGCGTGCGCAGCCGGTCGGAGTAGTAACCGAGCGGGGCCATGATGACGAGCTGCAGGATCGCGTTGAACGAGCCCACGATCACGCCGATCTCCTTGTCCGAGGCGCCATGGACCTTGAGCAGCACGGGCAGCACCTTGGGTTCGAGCATGTCGATCAGGGTGAAGACGACTTCGCCCGCCAGTAGCCAAGCGAAGACCGTGCGCAGTCCAACGGCGGTGTAGATCAGGGTGCCGGCGCGATAGGTTGCCGTCGGGCTGGGAGCCGGACGCGTCCCGGGGTCAGGCGAAGGCGGATTCATTCAATGAGGCAACCCCGCAGGGACTGCGGCGTTCGCGCAAGAATTCCAGATCGGCCGTGTATGCCAAGACCAGGTTCACTTTTCGCGTAAACCTTGCGGCCTCGCCGGAGGGCGGTAATCCCCCCATCCTTCATTCAGGTTTTCCGCTGACGGCAGCCGGTGCTGTCTGCGTTTGAAAGCAGATTCACAGGGTGCCCGGCGACCGCCTCGTTCTGTTTTCTGAGGTCCGACCAGCTCCTGCTGATTGACGGGATCAATCAGCTCGGCTCCGTCACACGCGGTCGGCTGACTGCCCTCCTCTGGGCCATGTACGCCGACACGGCCGACTACTCGGAATGGAAGAAAGGCCGCCGTGCCTCATCGTTTCCGCGTCCATTATTTCCCCAAAGCAGCGCGGGGCGATCGGGGCGTGGCCGGCCCTCGCGCTGATGCAGAATGTGGGTTTCGTCGCCAATGCCGTCCAGACCACGAGTTCGCTGCACAGCCTGGTGCCGCTGATGAGCGGGCTGCCGGCGTCGCTCGGCGTCCTGTCGACCGTCATCGTGCTCTTCTATCCGCTGAACGAGGTGAGAATGTCGCAAAGCGCATCCGACCCGAGGAAACGCCGCGCTCTGGAGGCCGCAGGGAATACCGTGGATGGCACGCTCGGACTGGTAGCCTGGCGCAGGGGCCTGGGAGAAACAGAGCTGAAGCAGGAACAAAATCACGAGTTGGCGCGGAGCATTCAGCTTGGCATGATGGCGCACGGACCAAGAATCACCTCATGAAACTCCGTCTCCGTCTCGGCTTGATTCTGGTCTGTGTGGGCGGCTGTTCATTGCGGGCCGCGGACCAGCCTGTGCCGCCGGCGACCGGCACCGCCGGTGCCACGTTCAACGTCCGCGAATTCGGCGCGACCGGCGATGGGCACGCCAAGGACACCGCCGCGCTGCAGAAGGCGCTCGACGCCTGCGCGACCGCGGGCGGCGGCACCGTCGTCGTGCCCGCCGGCGTTTACCTGACCGGCAGCATCGTTCTGGGGGCAAACACGACCCTGCGGCTGGAGCCGCGGGCGAACCTCGTGGGCAGCCCCGATATCGACGACTACCCGGTGGTGCGCGTGCGCTGGGAGGGCGAATTCCGGCCGGGCCACCGCGCGCTCATCTCCGCCGAGAAGGCCGACCACATCGCGATCGAGGGTCCCGGTGCCATCTTCGGCCCGCCCCTCGGCCTCAGCCAGCTGCGCGACCCGCGCGGCCCGCCTCTCATCGAACTGGCTGACGCCAACCACGTCCTGCTGCAGGGCTTCTCCACGCAATACCAGCGGCTCTGGTCCATCCACCTCCTGCTCTGCCGCGACCTCACCGTCCGGAATCTCATCGTGCGCTCCCTTGAGCCCAACGGCGACGGCATCGACGTCGACTCGTGCCAGGACGTGCTCATCGAGCATTGCGACATCAACACGGGCGATGACGCCATCTCGCTGAAGTCCGGCCGCGGCCTCGAGGCCGTCCGCCTCGGCCGCCCGACGGAGAACGTGGTCATCCGCGACTGCACGCTCGCCAGCAGCATCTTCGCCGGCATCGGTTTCGGCTCGGAAATGTCCGGCGGCATCGGCCACGTGCGCCTCGAGCGCTGTCGCATCTCGGGCCGGCAGAACGGCATTCTCTTCAAGAGCCGCGACGGCCGCGGCGGTTATTTCGAGGACATCACCGGCGAGGATCTCACCATCGTCGATTCGCCGACGTTCCTGGCCATCGACCTGTTGAAAAAGGGAATCCAGGCGACCGAGCCGGTGCCCGGGCCGGTGGAGCGGTGGGCCCGCATGCACTCGATTCGCTTCCGCCGCGTGGCGGTGAGCCACGTCGCGGCGCTGGTGCTGGCCCAGAACATCCCGGCCGAGCGGCCGATCGACGGTCTGTCGCTGACGGACATCACCGGCACCTGCGGCCGGGGCATGGCGCTGGCCAACGCCACGAACGTGGAACTGGCCGGGATCGACGTCACCGGCTTTTCCGGTCCGCTGGTGACGGCGGACCACGTGACCGGCTCCGGGCTGGAGCAGCCCGCGTCGCCGGCGCCAGCCGCCGCGAAATAAGCCGACGGCGTGCGGGTGCCGCGGCGGACGGCCGAGATCCTATTCCAGCGGAGCGCGGGCCGTGGCGGGGATGCGATTGAAACGCACGAATTGATCCAACGCGGTCAAGTTGTCCACGTCCTCCTTCACCATTTCAAACCCCCGCTTTTTCACGCGCAGGAGGAAGTCATCGAGCCAGCTGAGCAGGACTTCCCGCCGGGGCAGGCCGTCGTTGACCGCCGCTTCGATGTCGGCGTGCAGGGAGGTTGCGTACACTTGATAGGTCTTGAGTTCAGTCATAGTCGCCTTTGTTGCCCAATGGACGCCTCATTCCTATTCACGCGGCACCGGGGTTGCAGCAAGGATAGGCGGCGGTCCCGAGATAGCAGCAGACCTACTGAATGGAATTGCCGGCGGTGCATCTCGCGTCCTCCCATCCGCCACGATATACAGATTGATCCCATCCGGTATCCGCCGGAGCGCGTCCCCCCGGTGTCGCCGCTCCGCCGCCGGCTAGTCACTGAACGAAATCCGTGAGGTACCCCGGCAGGATATCATCCGGTTCCAGGGAAAACTTGAGCGGAAGATAAGACGCCTTGTCGCTGCCCATATAGCGCTCGATGCGGATCCAAAGCGGGCGGCGGGCGAAGTTGACGGCCACGTAGTAGCGCGTGACCCGTTTGGAAATGGTCTGGATCGCCACGACCTCGGTATCGATCACGTATCCGAGGTTCTTGGTCGCAGCGGAGAGCTTGGCGTTCATTTCTGCGACCAGTTTCGGTTGGCCGGCATACCAGATCCCGAGGCAGGCCTCCGGGCCGCTGGTCACGTACGCCTGCAGGCCGTTGGTCAACACCGGGTCGGGGGTCTGAGCCGCGGGCAACGAGGGGACGAGCAGCAAGGCGGCGGCAACGAGGGCGATCTTGGGGCGCATGGGATATCCGGGGCTGAGGATCAAACGGGCGACACCGATCAGCCTGCGTGACGCCGCCGGGCGAGGGTCAGTTTCATCAAGGTGAATCTGAGTTCGGGGGCGGGCGGCCGCGCCCCGGCCCCGGCATTGGGCGCCGGCTTCCGCATTTGCGTGGAATCGGAGACCCGACCGGTTCCTAATGCCGGCGATGTCCCCGCCCGACCTGCCGGCCGACGCGGTCAGCGGGCGAGTTCCCGCGGATCTCGCCGAGGCGGGCGCTTATGCGACGCCGGGCGAGGGATTCGACCACGGTCTTGTGGTGCTGGCGATGGGGCGGCCGTACTGGCTCGTGCCATCCGACGCGGGCTTCCGTCTGCTGGTCGAGCCGCCGGCGTTGGCGGCGGTGCGCGAGCAACTCGCCTGTTTCGACCGCGAGAGCCTTGGCTGGCCGCCCCGGCCGGCCGCCGGGCAACCGGCCGCCCGGCGGTTCGAGTTGGTGGCGCCGCTGCTCTGGGCCGTCGTGGTGCTGGCGGTGTTCTGGTGGCAGGGCGAGCAACCCGGGCGGTGGGAGGCGGCCGGCGCGCTGGACACCCAGGCGGTGTTCGACCAGGGCGAGTGGTGGCGGCCGGCCACGGCGCTGTTTCTCCACGCCGATCTGGGTCATCTCGTGTCGAACGTGGTGAGCGGCGTTTTTGTTTTCGCGGCCGTGATCGCGACGATCGGGCGGCGGCGTGGGTGGCTGTTGCTCGCGCTTGCATCGCTCGCGGGCAATTTCGCGGTGGCCGGCCTGAATTATCCCGGGCCGTATCGCTCGCTGGGCGCCTCCACCGCCATCTTTGCCGGTCTCGGCCTGCTCACCGGCCGGGCGGTGCGCGGCTTCCGGCGGCCGGACCATCCGCATTCCTGGCGGGCGGTGTTCGCGCCGCTGGCGGCGGGCCTCACGCTGCTGGCGCTGTTCGGCGCGGGTGGGCTGCACACGGATGTCGGGGCGCACGTCACGGGTTTTGCCGCCGGCCTCGTCTTGGGTTTCGCCGCGGCCCTGCCGCGCCGTGTCGGTGCGGCGGGAATCTAGCGCTCCGCGTCGGTGGCCCGGACAAGCGTCACGGCTGCTGTGACGCCTGCCCGGCGGCCAGCGCGCGGCGCACCTGTTCGAGGCGGTCGCGCAAGCCCGGCAGATCCGGCTGCAGCCGCAGCGCCTCTTCCCATTGCCGGGCCGCCTCGGCCGGTTGCCGCAGCAGGAGCAGCGCGTAGCCGAGGCGCGCGTGGGTTTCGGCATCGTCCGGCCGCAGGCGCAGCGCCTCCTGATATTGCGCGGCGGCTTCGGTGAATTGCCCCTGGCGGGCGAGAGTGTCACCCACCATGCGGTGCAGCCCGGCCAGATTGGCGGGCAACTCCGGGTTGCGCGGCATCAGCGCTCCGGCGCGCTCGCAATAACTCTCCGCCGCCTGCGGGTGGCCGCGCCCCGCCTCCACCAGCGCCATCCCCGTGAGGGCGGCGACCAGCCCGGGGCGGAGCTGCAGCGCCGCCTGAAAATGCGCGGCGGCTTCGTCCCGCCGGCCCTGTTGCAGCAGCAGCATGCCGAGATCGCTGTGCGTGGCCGGCGAGCGCGGGGCCAGTTCCAACACCTGGCGAAATCCGGCCATGGCGTCGTCGAGGCGACCCTGCGCCCGCCGCACCACGGCGAGCGCATCCTGGGTGGGGGCGAAATCCGGCCGGATCGCCACGGCGCGCTGCGCGTGGAACTCGGCATCGGCGAGACGGCCCTGGCTGAGTTGAACCAGCGCGAGAAAGGCATGCGCCGGGTAGTTGTCCCGGGTGACGGCGAGGGCGTGGGCGAACAAGGTGGGGGGATCGCGCCACGTCGCCTCCTGGTTCCAGGTGCGCAGGATGCAGCCGGCGAGCGCGCCCGCCGCCAGGCCGGCGCCGATCCAGCGCGCGGCGCGCCACGGCGCCGCGCGGCGCAGCGTCCACAACAGGGCCAGTTGCAGGCCCAGCACCGGCAGGTACGTGTAGCGGTCGGCCATGGCTTGGAACCCGGCCTGCACGAGACCGAGGCTGGGCAGGAGCATGACCAGAAACCAGCCCCAGCCCACGGCCAGCCACGGCCGCGCCCGCCACTGCCAGATCGCGACGCCGGTAAGCGCCATCCCCAGCGCGGCCGCCGCCAGCACCGCCGCGACGGGCCAGTGACCAGGGTGCGGATAGCAGACCGTCAGGTCAAACGGCCAGAAAAACTTTCCGAGGTAGCGCGGAATCGACACCACGGCGTTTGCCAGCCGGCCGCCCAGCGGGACGTGCAGCGTGAACGCCCCCGCCTGATTCTGCATGACCACGGTCACCCCCGCGATGACGCCGGACAGCAGGAAGAACGGCACCTTCTCGAGCAGAAGCGACCCCCACGATTCGCCGGCGGCGGCCGGACCCGCGGCGGGCCGCGCGGACGCCGCGGCGGCGGCAAACGTCCACCGCCGGAGCGGCCAGAAATCCAGCAGCAGCAGCACGCCCGGCAGCGTGACGAGCACGGGCTTGCTCATCAGTCCGCCGGCGAACGCGGCCAGCGTCAGCCCGTAACGCAGGCCGGCGCCGCGGCGATCTGCCGCCGCGCGCCGGTCGGCGAAGGCGGTGTAACCCCAGAGCGTGAGCAGGAAGAAAAATCCGCTCATGACGTCCTTGCGTTCCGGAATCCACACGACCGACTCCACCCGTAGCGGATGCCAGGCGAAGAGCGCGGCACACAGCGCGCTGGTCCAGAAGGCCCCGGTCAGCCGGCGCGCAACGAGGAATACCAGCACCGCGTTGGCCGCGTGCCACAGGATGCTCGTGAGGCGGTGGCCGGGCGCATTGTCGCCGTGGAGCTGCCAGTCGAGCATGTGCGACAGCCACGTCAGCGGATGCCAGTAATCGGTCCGGCCGGTGAAGGCCCAGCGCAGCCCCGCCCAGCTCAGGCCGCGCTGCACCTGCGGGTTGTCCGTGACGTACGACGGATCGTCGTAGTTGGTGAAGCCGTAGCCGACCGCGCGGCTGAACAGCGCGATGGTGCCAAGAAACAGGATCAGGCAGACGGCGGTGGCGCGCAACGCTGGGGAACCGGCCGGGGGCATCGCGCCCCGATGCAAACACACCGCCGCCAAAACGCAGGCTTTTTGCTCCGGCGCGTGCGGCGTCACCATGGCCGCGGGCGCCGCGCCCGACTATTTGGTGGAAGGAACCACCGGCGCACCGGCGCGCTTGGCGTTCCAGTCGACCTTGCGCGATTCGCCGCCGTCCATGCCCGGAATCTCGATCGTGCCCTTGATGGTGTCACCGTCGAGCGTGCCCTGGTATTTCAGGACGAACTTGTTGCCGTCGAACTCGCGCTGGACGTCGAAGGCGATCGCCGCGTCCTTGCAGGAGGCGTTGGAGATGGCGGTCTGGCCAAAAGAGTTGCTGTAGGTGCCAGTCAGCGCGCCATCCTTGATCGCCAGGGTGAGCGTGGTCTCGAGGTCGCCATTGGGGGTCGAGACGGTCCACTTCCAGGTGCCGGTGGGATCGGCGGCAAAGGCGGTCGCGGCGAAAAGGCCGGCGACGAACACGGCGGCGAGCAGGCGGGGAGTTTTCATGGCGGCGGAGGGCGGTTGGGATAACGACGGTTTCGACAAGCTGCGCAGCGGCGGACGATTTTCAAGACGGCGCGCGATCCAGCCGTCCCACGGGTCCCGACGGCGGAGCCGGGGTCAGAATCGGCCGCCGCCTACCGGCCCCGCACGTGGGGCATGCTGCGCTTGGCTTGGTGCTGGTGGAAGGATCCGGACTTCAGCAGATGGCCGATCTCGCGGTTGCGTTTCAGCTCGGCCTCGCGCGCCTGCCGGAGCTTCAGGCTGTCGGCGGGAGGGACTTTTTCAGGCGGGTTGGGAGAGGGGGGATTATCCATGGATTTGACCTTTCCAAATGCACAAGCGTGACGCGGGGGATTAAACGCGGGCCCGGTGGCGGATGCACCCAAATTCGGCGGCAGGAGAGGGAGACCCATCGGGGGCGCGCCGGTTCCCCGGGCGTCGGCGCGCGGGCGGCCCACTGGCGCGCTTGCCAGCGGGACGGTTGCAGTGATGTGTTCACGTCGACGCATGCGCGAAATCCTCTTTCTCTGCACGGGCAACTACTACCGGAGCCGCTACGCCGAGGCCCTGTTCAACCACGAGGCGGCCCGGCGCGGCCTGCCCTGGCGGGCGTTCTCGCGCGGCCTGGCGACCCATCTGGCCCCCCCGAAGGGCCTGTCACCGCACGCGACCCGCCGCCTCGAGGAGCAGGGTTTTTCCCTGCAACTGACCCCGCCAGATCCCATCCAGGTGGGCGAGGAGGATTTCCGGCGCGCGGCCCGCGTCGTGGCGTTGAAGGAAACCGAGCACCGGCCGCTGGTGGCTCTCCTGCATCCGGCGTGGGAGCAGCGCATGGAGTACTGGGAGATCGGCGATCTCGATTTCTTGCCGCCCGAGGTCGCGCTGGCGGGGATTGAAGCGCAGGTGTACGCCCTGCTCGACGAGTTGGAGCAGGCGCGCCCGGCGGGTAAGGACTAGGGCACGTCTTCAAACTCCGGTTTCAGGAGTTTGTCATGCTGAGCGCAGCGACCTGTCCTGCGAAGCCTTGGCGAAGCAGGAAGCATCCAGCGGACCTCCGCTGCGGGCTTCGGCCACATCTAACTGGATTCTTCACTTCGTTCAGAATGACAATCCCGGTTTGAAGACACACTCGAGCGGGTGGCGAGCCCGTTGGTGCGAACCGCCCCCGGGCGCCGTTTTGCGTCATTCGACTTCGGGCTGGCCGGCGTTCCGCGGTTGATTGTTCCGGGCCGCGGCGTACGGTGGGCGCCAGGAGACACGGATCATGGGTGAAATGACGCGCCGTGGATTTCTGGGTCAGGTGGCTGCCGCCGCCGCGGCCGCCTCGCTGCCGTCGGTGCTGCGCGCGCAGGCCGCCCCGCCGGCGCCCCGCCGGCCCAACGTGCTGTTCCTCATGTCGGACGACATGCGCGTGGAGCTGGGCTGCTACCACAGCATGTTCGGCGCCCTGACGCCGAACCTCGACGCCCTGGCCCGGGCCGGGGTGCGGTTTGACCGGAACTATTGCCAGTTTCCGCTCTGCAATCCGTCGCGCGCCTCGCTGCTGACCGGCCGGAATCCGACCACGACGGGCGTGCTGGGCAACCGCACGGATTTCCGCGTGAAACATCCGGACTGGACCAGCCTGCCGCAGCTGTTCCGGGAGAACGGGTACGTCTCGTTGCGGACCGGCAAGATTTATCACGGCGGGATCGACGACCCCAAGGCCTGGACGGTCGGCGGCGGGGCGCGCGAGGGCGACGGCGGCGCGGGCGGCCGGACCCTGGTCCTCCCACGGGAGGAAGTCGGGGGCCGCCCGGATTACATCCAGCCGCCGCTGCCCCAGGACACGAGCCAGGCGCCGCACTCCGACCGCATCGTCATTTTGGACGGCAACGGCGAGGGGCACCCCGATTACCAGACGGTCGACCGCGCCATCGCCTTCCTGCGCCAGTACCGGGACCAGCCGTTCTTCCTCGGCTGCGGGTTGGTCAAACCGCACAGCCCGCCGTGCGCCCCGCAGCAGTTCTTCGACCTGTACGACGTGGACAAGATCAAGCTGACGCCGGACTTCGCGCCCTGGCCCACGGTGCCGCCGGGATTCCCCGGCGCGGCGATCCGCAAACGCAACGCCGACCTGTTCATCGGGCGCGGCGCCAGCGTGGCGGAGGCCCGGCAGGTAATCCGCGCCTACATCGCGTCCATCTCGTGGGCGGACTGGAACCTGGGGCGCGTGATGGCGGAACTGGACCAGCTCGGCCTGCGCGAAAATACGATCATCGTCTTCGCGGTCGACCACGGCTACCAGCTGGGCGAGAAGGGCAAGTGGTCGAAGGCGGGCTCGCTGTTCGAAATGGGCACCCGGGTGCCGTTGCTCATGGCCGTGCCCGGCGCGCGGGGCAACGGGCAGGCCAGTTATCGCATTGTGGAGTCGCTGGATATCTATCCGACGCTGGTGGAGCTGTGCGGCCTGCCCCGGCCGGACGGGCTGGAGGGGCGGAGCCTCGTGCCGCTCCTGCATGAGCCGCAGGCGCCGTGGGAACGGCCGGCCTACAGCGTCTGGAGCGAGGACGGCCGGACGCTGCACGGCGTGGCCGTGCGCACGCCGGACTGGCGCTACGTCGAATTCGGGCCCGAGGGCCGGAATGGAGCGATGCTGTTCGCTCCCAAGGCCGACCCGCTGGAGATGACCAATCTGGCCGACGATCCGGCGCTGGCGCCGGTGTGCGCGGAGCTGTCGGCGCTCGCGCGGCGTTACGCCGCGAGACTCAGCCAGGCATAGCCGGATCGCGCGATCAGGGTCGCGGCGCCGGCTTCAGGTGGCGGTCGGCGAATTCGAGGAACACCTTCCAGTCCCCCGGGAGGATGGCGTGTCCGCCGGTGTGAAAAAGGAAGCCGAGGTCGCCGCTGATCACCGGCGTGTCGAGGGGCGGCAGCTCGGTGGTGCCGAGGTCGTGCGCCCCGACGAGTCGATAGACCGGGCCGGCGGCTACCTCGCCGAGGAATTCGCCCTTGGGGTCGGACCAGAGGTCTCCCGTGCCGCCGGTAATGAACACCGGCCGCGGGGCGCTGAGGGCGATGAGCATGTGCGTGTCGACCGGCATGTTGTTCCAGTGTCCCGGGTATTTCTGGAGATTGCCGGCGAACTGGTAGCCATAGTTGGCGGCCATGTCATCGACCGTCTCGCCAAAATCGCGGCGGGCGAGCGAGGAGCCCATCTCACCGGCGCAGCTGGAGTAGATGAGCGCGAAGCGCGGATCCTGCCCGCCGGCCCAGAGCACGGTCTTGCCCAGCCGCGAGTGGCCGATCAGCGCGATGTGCCTGGCGTCGACCGCGGAATCGGTCTCGAGGTAATCGAGGATGCGGCTCGCGCCCCAGGCCCAGGCGCTGATCGTGCCCCATTCGTCCGCCGCGGGTTTGGCCTGGCCGGGCGCCAGCGCCAGGCCGATGACGCCGGCATCGAACGTGTTGGGTTTGTCCGGCTGAATTTCGGAATACCGGAAGGTGGCGTAGCCGTAGCCGTGGGCGAGAAAATCCGCGATCGGCCCGGCTTCATGGAACGCGGGTCGGCCGGGAACCGGGGCCGGCGGGGGCTCGCCGGGGATGGGCGCGTTGTTAAAGAAGACCATGTGGAGCAGCAGCGGCACCGGTCCGGTCGCCTTGGCCGGCAGGTACAGGTGCAGGTGCACCGTCGGCCCGTCCGGCTTGTCGCCGAAATGGATCAGAACCAGTTTGAACACCGCCTGACCGTCCATCGCCTTGGGGTCGGTCTGGGCAACCTCGAAGGTCACCTGCGGCGCCCGGGCGGGGACGCGGCCGTAGATCTGGGTCGCGTAGAGCTGGAGAATTTCAGGACGGCGCTGGCTGACCCAAGTGGCGGCGTCGCGGACGGGCTGGCCATTCAGCAGCACAAGCGGGTCGGGCAGGGTGTAGGGCGGGACCTTGTCCTCGTCGTAGTTGGTGATGTGACCGGTCGGCGCCCGGCGGAGCGTGTTGCCGTGGGAATCCTTCAGCGGGGCCGGGGCAGGGGGCGCGGGCGCCGGGTCGGCGGCGCGGAGGGACGGGGCGGTGAGCGCCAGCGAACCGGCGATGGCGGCGAGGTGAAGGAACGGCGCGAATATTTTCATAGGGAGGCGGGGCTGCCGATTGAGATATATTTCGACCCGGGGTTTCTGCAAAGGCCAAGCCCGGACACGGCTGATGCGGGAGAAGGCCGCGCCGCCGCCTGCCGCCCCCGTTTAGCGGGCCGCGCGGCCCGTCGACTGGCGGATAACCAGTTCGGGTTTGATCGTGCGCAGGACGGGCCGCGCCGGCATGCCGTTGCGCAGTTGCGACATCAGCACCTGCATCGCCGCCTTGATGGTGGGTTCGATCTGCTGGTCGACCGTGGTAAGCGGCGGGGCCATCATCACGCAGAGATCCTGGTTGTTGAAGCCGGTCACCGAGACGTCGCCCGGAATCGACAGCCCGGCCTCCTGCAGCGCGCGCATGGCGCCGATGGCGATCTCGTCGTTGAGCGCGACATAAGCCGTCGGCGGCTGCTTGAGTTCGAGAAACCGCGGCGCCACGGCGTGGCCGAATTCAAAATCATGGGTCCGCGGGCACTGGGCGTCGAAGGAACGGGTGCAGGTCTGGAGGTCCAGGGCGTGCGCGGTCAGCGCTTGGCGGATGCCATGCACGCGCTCCAACCGGCTGGGGGCGTCCAGCGGAATGCCCAGCAGACCGAACGAGCGGTGCCCCAGTCCGACGAGATGATCCATCATGTCCCGCATGGCCTGCGCGCGGTCCAGCGTCACGGTGTTGGCGTGCGGGATGCCGTGATGGTCGATGACGAGGTGGGGCGTCTTGTGGCCCAGAAGTTCCCGAATGCGCGCATCGAGCTCCGTCGGGTCGAAATGGCCGATGAACACGATTCCCTCGACCCGCATGGAGAGGAAATGGCGGATGATGGTCCGGCTCTCGCCCCGCGCATAAACTTCCATCAGCGACGTGTAGCCCTGGTTCCGCAACTGGCGCTGGAGTGAGGCGAGTTTGAGCAGAATTGTCGGCGTGAGCAGATTCTCCACACAGATGCCGACGCACGACGTGCTTTTGCCCTTGAGCAGGGTGGCGTACGCATTGGGGGTGAACCCCGTTTCCGCCAGCGCCCGCTGCACCCGTTCGATCGTCGACGGTTTCAGGCCGGGCTGCCGGTTGAGCACGCGGGACACGGTCGTGCGGGCCAGCCCGATGTAACGGGCGAATTCGGCCGTGGAGGTGATCCGGGGCGGCGTGGGGTTCGAATCAGGGGCGCTCACGGCGGGGGAGCTGATATTTGGCGGCGGAGCGCGCGGCTGTCAAACCGGGAGCAGGCCGCCGCCGGAGCGCGGTTTAACGCTTGACGCGGACACCTGTCCTCAAATGGTGCGTGGGAGCCGGTGACGGTCCGCCCGTTGCCGCCGGCCGCGTTTTTCCGCTCATGTCGCCCCAAAAATCCGAGTTGGAGTCCGCCGCACCCGCGCGGGTCCGCCCGTCGCATCCCAAGCGGGTGCCGGCTGGGAGTGGGAACGGCGACGCCGGCGATCCCTGGGCGGAAGTCCCGGCGATTCTCGCTCGTATTCCAGCACTTGTGTTCCCGGCGCGGGACTTCATGGCAACTGCTTTCGGGTCCGTCGGGGACGGTCGGACGGATGATCACGCCGCGCTGCAGCGTGCCATCGCCGCGTGCGCCGACCAGGGCGGCGGCCGCGTGGTGGTGCCCCCGGGCGAGTATCTGACCGGACCGCTGCGCCTGCGCAGCCGCGTCAACCTGCACCTGTGCGCCGGGGCCACGCTTCGATTTGTTGCGGATTCGTGTCGTTATCTGCCGCCGGTGTTGACGCGCTGGGAGGGAGTGGAGTGCATGGGGCTGTCGCCATTCATCTACGCTTATGCGCAGCAGCAGGTCGCGGTCACCGGCGAAGGCACCCTGGACGGGCAGGCGGGCCCGGGCCGGTGGTGGGACTGGGCGGGGCCGTGGGACGGCCCGGAACCCACCGGCTGGACGCCGGAGCGGCCGTGCCAGCGCCCGGCGCGGTTGCGCCTGCAACATTGGGCGGAGGCCGGGGTGCCCGTGAGCCGGCGCGTCGTGGCCCCGCAGGATCTGCTGCGGCCGATGTTCATCCAGTTCTACCGCTGCCAGGATGTCCTCGTCGAGGGCGTGACGCTGCGCAACCTGCCCATGTGGGGCGTCCACCCGGTCCTCTGCCGTGCCGTCACCGTGCGCCGGATCCGCGTGTTCAGCCACGGGCCCAACAACGACGGCTGCGTGGTCGATTCGAGTCGCGATGTGCTGGTGCAGGATTGCCTGTTTGACAACGGAGACGATTGCCTCGCGATCAAGGCGGGCCGCAACCGCGACGGCCGGCGGGTCCGCGCCCCGGCGGAAGACATCGTGATCCGCGGCTGCCGGATGCGCGAGGGCCACAGTGGCGTTGCGATCGGCAGCGAGATTTCAGGCGGCGTGCGCCGCGTTTTCATCGAGCGCTGCACGCTGGACCGTCCGCGGCTTGATCACGTGCTGCGGATCAAGGCCAACTCCACGCGCGGCGGCGTGGTCGAACAGATCCGCCTGCGCGACGCCGAGGTCGCCGGCGTCCGGGAGAGCGCCCTGCGGGTCGACCTGCTCTATGATGCGACCGAGGAGCAGGGCGAGCGGTGGCCACAGGTGCGCGACGTGCTGGTCGAGCGCCTCGCCTGCGGGCGGGGCGGCCGGGCGGTGTGGATCGAGGGATTGCCGGGCATGCCGGTGCGCGACGTGCGTCTCCGCGACTGCGTGTTCCACCGGGTCGACGCCCCGAACATCCTCCATCATGTCGAGGGCGTGACGTTGCGCCGGGTGGCCATCCCGACGCCAGCCTGACCGGCGCGGACCGGGCGCATCGAGACTCGCCGCGGCCGGGCGGGCGGGACAAGCTCCACCCGTGCGTCCGGCGAGGAATACCACGGCACTCGGCGTCCTGGCCGCCTGTCTCGCGCTGCCGCCGCTGGGAGCGTGGCTGGCGGGACGCGCCCTGCCGCCGCTGTTGCGCTTTCCGCCCCCGCTGAACATCCCGACGGATTTTCCCCGGTTCTCGTGGCTCGCGGCCGCCCTCGTATTCGGCGCCGCCGCGCTCATTGCCTGGCCGTGGGGCGAACGTTGGCCGGGGTCAAACCCGGCGGGTCCCGGGCGCCCGGCGGTCAAGTCGCTCCACCCATCTGGCACTCGACCTTCGACTCTCGACGTTCGACTGTTGCCTTTCTGGGGCTGGGGGGCGGTCGCCTGGACACTGGGCTGGTGGTGGCTCGCCTGGACGCGGCAGCCGTGGTTTGCGTGGGGCCAGCGCTATACCTTCACTCCGCTCTGGCTGGGGTTGATCGTGACGGCGAACGCGCTCACGACCGCGCGCGGCGGCAGGCCGCTGATGCGGCGGGCCCCGGGTAAATGGCTCGCGCTGTTTGCCGCCAGCGCGGCGTTTTGGTGGGTCTTCGAGTGGCTGAACCGCTTCGTGGGCAACTGGCATTACCTGGGGGTGGAGGGCGTGGGGCCGTGGGAGTACGCCGTCCATTCGAGCATCTGCTTTTCAACCGTGCTGCCGGCCGTGGCCGGCGGGCGCGAATGGCTCGGCACGATGCCCCGGCTGCAGGCGCGGCTGGCCCGGGGCCCGGCGTGGCCGTGGTTGTCGCGCCGCGCGGCGGGCGCGGGGCTGGCGGCGGCGGGCGCGGCGGGGCTGGTGCTCACCGGGGCGCGGCCGCTGTTTTTTTTCGCGGCCCTGTGGGCGGCGCCGCTGCTGATCGGCGTGGGTCTGTCCATGCTCGGTCGCGGGAAAGGCTGGTGGCGGGAGCTGGCGGAGGGCGACTGGCGCGACGCCGGCTCGTGGGCGCTGGCGGCCCTGGGGTGCGGTTTCTTCTGGGAGCTGTGGAACCTGCACAGTCTGGCGAAGTGGGTTTACACCGTGCCATTCGTCCAGCGCTGGCAGGTGTTTGAGATGCCGCTGCTCGGCTATTCCGGCTACCTGACCTTCGGTCTTGAGTGCGCGCTCGCGACGGCGTGGGTGCTCGGGCGCGAGGCCATCCCGGAGAAATCCGGATAGGCGGGCGAAGGCGGACCGGACGACTTCCCCCATGCCCGGATCAACGTCCGGATTCTCCCAAGTAAGCGGCGGCCACCGGCCGGTCGGCGCCCGGCAGATCGTAGGAGTTCAATTCCGCCGGGGTCGCCCACGCGAGGGCGGCGTGCTCGTGCGGGTGGGGCTCGGGTGAACCGTCGGCCAGACGGCACACAAAGGGGATCATCTCGATGGTGGTGCGCTCGTAGGTGTGGCGGAACCGCGGCAGGGCGCGGACGATGCGGAGGTCGCAGCCGAGTTCCTCCTTGATCTCGCGAATGAGCGCGGCCTCGACCATCTCGCCGGGGTCGACTTTGCCCCCGGGAAACTCCCATTTGAGCGCGAGGTGCTTGTGCGCCGGCCGCCGGGCGAGCAGCACCCGGCCATCGCGTTCAATCAGCGCGGCGACCACGGGAAGGGGAGGGTTTTCTGCCACCGGACCAAAAGAGCACGCCGGCCGCCGGACTCAAAGCTCTTCTTTGCCGGCCACGCCGGGGGGATACCTTGGCCGCGACTTTTGGACGCGCGGCGTGTTGTGAAGGCATGAAAGCCTTTCTGGTCGGCTGTCTCAAAGTGCTCCTGGTGGTGGTTTGCGGGCTTGTGCTCGTTCACCTCTGGCCGGTGGCGATGGTGCCCCTGGTGGCGGGCCTGGCGCTCATTCTGGTGTTCGGCGCGCTGCTGCTGGCGGGCGTGGCCGCGCTGGGGGCCATCGGCGTAACGGCGATCATCGGATTGCTGGCGGCCGCCGTCGTTCTGCTGGCCGTCCTGTCGCCGGTGTGGCTTCCTGTGCTGCTGGTCGTCGGGCTGATCTGGCTGGTGAAAAAGCTGGGGGGATCAAAGCCCCGGGCGGCGACCCCGGCCTAGGCGCGCGACCCCGGCCGCGGGGCTTGCCCCGGGACGGATTTTGCGGCGTGATGCCAGCCATGCCGCCGCCATCGGACAAGTCGCACATCGGCCGCGCCCGCGGCGCAGTGCCGGCCAGCACCCCCGCGACCCCGTCGCTCCCGCCGGAGGTCAGGGCGCCGAAGCGGTCGCGCCCCGTCATTCCCGGCACGCACAAGCCCATCGGCCACCTCGCCCGCGCAGCCGGCGGAAAGTCCCGCCACATGGCGCTGAGCTAGGCCCGGCGTGCCCCGCCGGCACGATTATTTCTGGAAAACCCGGGCCGCACGGGTTAATCTGCGGTCAGCCTTAGTCTCACGTGACGGTCGCCTCGGCTCGGGGGGCGAAAGTTGGTGGATTTCCGTGTCCTCAATCATGCGCATGCCGGTCCTTCTCGGTTCCCGGCCGGTTTTTACCGCCGGGGGCACCGCCATTCGCGGCGGAGGTGCCCGATGACGCAGCATCCGTTCCTGGAGCGGGGCCTGGCGGTGCTGGAAACCCGCCTGACCAAACTGCCCGGGCAGGCCGCCGTGCTGGCCGCGGCGCGGCCGTTCATCACCGTGTCCCGCGAAACCAGCGCGGGGGCCACCACGGTCGGCCAGCTGCTGGTGCCCCTGCTCGACGAGGTGCTGGGGGAGAAGGGCCAGGGCTGGGTTTTCCTGGACAAGAACCTGCTGGCCCGCGCGCTGGCGCAGCACCACCTGCCCGAACGCCTCGCCCGGCACCTGCCGGAGGACCGGATCTCCGAGATCAAGGGCATCATCGGCGAGTTCATGGGGCTGCATCCGCCGCTCTGGGAGCTCGAGCAGCAGGTGTTGGAGGCGATCCTGCAACTGGCCCAGGTCGGCCGCGTGATCTTCGTCGGCCGCGCCTCGTTTCTGGCCACGAAGTCGCTGCCCGCCGGCTTCCATGTGCGGCTGATCGCGTCGCTGGAGGTGCGCCTCCGGCGCACGATGGCGCTGCTTGATTGCGACGAAAAAGCCGCGCGGGAGCATATCCAGCAGACCGATCGCGGGCGCCAGCGTTATTTGAAGACCCGCTTCGGCCGCGACGGGGACGACCCGCATCTGTACGATCTGGTGATCAACACTGACCGGATTTCGGCCGCCACCACCGCCCGCATCATTGTCGACAGCCTGTGCGACCGGCTCGCCGACCTGCAGTCCGGCCAGGCGGAGCCCGGGCGGCCGTCCGCCCCGGCACCAGCACCCGCGGCGCCGCCGCCGGCCTAACCGCCCAGCAGCGCGGCGACCAGCGCCTTCTCCTCCTTCAACTCGTTCGCGGAGACGGCGAGCCGGGCGCGGCCGAATTCGTTGATCGGCAGGCCCGGCACCACCGACCAATCCCGGCCGTCGCTGCGGAGCGGAAACGAGAAGATGAGTCCGCGCTCGATGCCGTAGGCGCCGTCCGAGCAGACCGCGGCGCTGAAGCAGCGGCCGGCGGGAGTCGGCGTGGTCAGCGCCCGCACGGTGTCGACGATGGCGTTGGCGGCGGAGGCGGCGGCGCTGGATCCCCGTGCCTCGATGACGGCCGCGCCGCGCTTCTGGATGATCGGGATGAAGGTCTCCCGGCACCAAGCCTCGTCGCGGATGACCTCCAGTGCCGGCCGGCCGCCGATCAGCGCGTTGTAGAAATCGGGGTACATCGTCGGGCTGTGGTTGCCCCAGATGGCGAGATGGGTGACCGCGCCGGCGTCGACGCCGGCCTTCCGGGCAAGCTGCACGGTGGCGCGGTTCTGGTCCAGCATGGTCATGGCCAGCCAGCGGTCGGCCGGGAGGGCGCGGGCGTGGCTCATCGCGATCAGGCAGTTGGTGTTGCAGGGATTGCCGACGACGAGGATGCGGACATCGGGGGCGGCGTTCCGGGCGATGGCCTGGCCCTGGTGGGAAAAAATCCGGCCGTTGATGCCGAGCAGATCCTTGCGCTCCATGCCGGCCTTGCGCGGCACGGAGCCGACCAGCAACACCCAGTGGGCGCCGCGGAAACCCTCGTCCAATGAGGCGGTCGCCTCCACGCCCCGGAGCAGCGGAAACGCGCAGTCCTCGAGTTCCATGACCACGCCGCGGAGCGCGCGGAGGGCCGGCTCGAGCTCGATAAGCTGGAGAATGACCGGCTGGTCCGGCCCGAACATCGCGCCGGAGGCGATCCGGAACAACAGCGCGTAGCCGATCTGGCCGGCGGCGCCGGTCACGGCGACACGGAGGGGAGGGTTCATGAGCGCGGCAGAGCCTGGGGGGGACCCGGAGATCAGCGGGCAAACCGCGGCGCGAGGGTGGCGTGCACCTCGCGCACGGCCTGCTCCGTGGCCGTCCAGTCGATGCAGGGATCGGTGATGGAGACGCCGTAGCGGAGTTGTGCCCGGGGCTGGGTCAGGGGCTGGCTGCCGGCGTGCAGGTTGCTCTCGAGCATGGCGCCCATGAGGGAGGTGTTGCCCGCGGCGATCTGGGCCAGCACGGCGCGCAGCACCTCGGGCTGCCGCTCGGGCTGCTTGGCGGAGTTGTCGTGACTGCAGTCGACGAGGATGGCCTTGGGCAGGCCGGCCGCTTCCAGCAGGCGCTCCGCCCGCTGGATGTGTTCGGGGCCGTAGTTGGGTCCGGTGGATCCGCCCCGCAGCACGATATGGCAGTTGGGATTGCCGCGCGTGACGATGGCGGAGGCCGCGCCCTCGAGGTTGATGCCGAGAAAGGTCTGGGGCTGCGACGCGGCGCGAACGGCGTTGATCGCGGTCTGGAGATTGCCGGCGGTGCTGTTCTTGAACCCCAGCGGCATCGAGAGGCCCGAGGCCATCTGCCGGTGGGTCTGCGACTCGGTGGTGCGCGCGCCGATGGCGCACCAGCAGACCAGGTCGGCGATGTATTGCGGGGTGATGGGGTCGAGCATCTCGGTGGCCGTGGGCAGGCCGAGATCGAGCACGTCGCGCAGAAACGTCCGGGCGAGGCGCAGGCCCGCGGCGATGTCGTGCGAGCCGTCGAGGCGGGGGTCCATGACGAGGCCCTTCCAGCCGACCGTGGTGCGGGGCTTTTCGAAATAGACGCGCATGACGATCAGCACCCGGTCGGAGACGTCGCGGGCCAAGGCGGCGAGGCGGCGGCCGTATTCGCGGCCGGCGTCGACATCGTGGATGGAGCAGGGCCCGACGAGCAGGAGGAACCGGCGGTCGTCGCCGAAGATGATCTGGTGAATGTCCTGACGGGCGCGGGTGATGAATTCGGCTTGCGCCGCCGTCTTGGGCAGGGCCCGCAGGAGTTCGTGCGGCGTCGGCAGGACGCGCGTCTCGATGACATTAATGTCAGAAGTCTTTCGCACAAAACGGGCAAATTGCGGCGGTCACCGCCCGCAGGCAAGCCCGCGATTCGGCTTGGTGCGACGCGGCCACGCGGTTTCGTGGTCGAAAAATAAAGCGGGCCGGCTACCCCTAACCGGCCCGCTATTGCTTTCTTAGTTACCCCAAAACTCCCGCTAGGCGGGAGAAGTGGAAA
>CAZAFS010000021.1:0-21496 GCA_964484165.1 uncultured Opitutaceae bacterium
CGGCGCAGTCGCCGACGTTGTCGCCGACGTTGTCGGCGATGGTGGCGGCGTTGCGCGGGTCGTCCTCGGGGATGTTCTTCTCGATCTTGCCCACGAGGTCGGCGCCGACGTCGGCGGCCTTGGTGTAGATGCCGCCGCCCACGCGCATGAAGAGGGCGAGGAGGGTGCCGCCGAAGCCGAAGCCGAGCAGCGCCTCGTAGGCCTGTTCGCCGAACGCGATGAAGATGAGCGTGCCGCCGAGCAGGCCGAGGCCGTCGGTGAGCATGCCGGTGATGGTGCCGGTGCGGTAGCCGAGCTGCACGGCCTCGCCGTAGGAGCGGGTGGCGGCGGCGGCGACCCGGAGGTTGCCGGTGGTGGCGAGCCGCATGCCGACGTACCCGACGCACCAGCTGAAGAGCGAGCCGACAAGGAACGCGCCGGCGCGGCCGAACTTGAAGGCGAGCAGGTCGCTCTGCGTGGTGAAGTACAGCACCACCGTGATGACGATGATGAGCGGGCCGATCCGGCGGAACTGCGCGGCCAGGTAGGCGTCGGCGCCCTCGCGCACGGCGGCGGCGATGGCCTGCATGCGCGGCGTGCCCTGGTCGGCCCTCTTGACCTGCTTCACCAGCAGCAGGGCGTAGAGCAGGCCCGCGATGGCGATGGCGAGCACCACCATCAGCGCCACGAGCTCGAGGCGCGTGTATTTCGGGTCGCTGAAGAGCGCGAAGAACTTGAAGACGTGCTCCCGGGCGGGAGCGGCGGGCGCCGCCGCCCCGGCCTCCTGCCCAAACAGGGGCCGCGCAAAATAGGCGGACCCAAAGATGACCGCCATGGCGGCCAGATAAATCGTGCCGGCGCGGCGGTGGCGCGCCCAGGAGAACAGAGATGTGAGCATAATGAAACCTCCGGGAGGGAAAAGGGGATGCGGGGAAGCGGCGGGGGGCGGGGCTCAGCTCCCGAAGGAGGCCTGGGCGGACCGCCACCATTCATGGTTGGTGGACTCGAGCTCGGCGAACAGGGGCATCGGATAGAATTTCACCTCGCGGCCCTGGCCGGCGTAGAAGCCGCCCTGGATGGTGCGGTAGAGCACGTCGTCGCGCACATTGCGGACGGTGACCTTGGTCGGCTTGCCCGGTTTCTCGTGGAGCTCGCGCAGGGTGTCGCGCAGGTGGGGCAGGCTCGCGTAGGGCAGGTTGCCGACGGCTTGCGAGTCGAGGTCGTGGGCCAGGGCGCCCAGCGCCAGCTCGGCAAAGACGATCTTGGGCACGGTGACGGGTTGGGTGGGGTCGGTGAGGCGGGCGCAGAATTCGGCCGGATCCAGGGTGCTGACCACCCGCGGCGTGACGGGGCAGAATTCCTGGTACAGGTGGAAGCTGCGATCGACGGTCGGCGCGAGCGGCGCCGTGTTGAGGCCCAACACGCGGCCGTCATGCGTGACGAGGTAAAGCCGGCCCAGCGCGGCGATCGGCACCAGCTCCAGCACCCGGTAGATCGCCAGGTAGGTGGAGCGGCGCGGCGAGCCGTCGCGGTGCGGCAGGCAGCGGGCCGCGATGTTCTGGAAGGGCGGATAATCGCTCTGCATGGCCGGGTCGACCTCGAGAAAGATCGCCTGGCCCTGGGAATGCTTCTGGGTGCCGACGGCCAGATAGACGCCGAATTCCTCCGGCGCCAGGTGGGAGGCGATCAGGGCCTCCGGGTTGAGCGAGAGATAGAGGTAGATCTTCATGGTGAAAGGACTTCAGGGTTGGGCGGCCTTGAGCAGGCACCAGTCGACGCCGTGCATGTCGCCCTTTTCGAGGAAGTGCTCGTGCATGCGGAAGACGGTGGAGAGCGTCTGCGGGGTGTGGCCGCCCTTGGACATCTCGTAGTAGCAGCGCAGGGAGTCGCGGAAGTCGGGATGGGAGCAGCGCTCGAGGATGAGCTGGGCGCGCTCGTTCGGGTCCTTGCCCCGCAGGTCGGCGACGCCCTGCTCGGTGACGACGACCTGCACGGAGTGTTCGCTGTGGTCGGTGTGGCTGACGAACGGCACGATGGTGCTGATCTTGCCGCCCTTCTGCGTGGAGGGGCAGGTGAAAATCGAGATGAAGGCGTTGCGGGTGAAGTCGCCCGAGCCGCCGATGCCGTTCATGATGTTGCGGCCCATGATGTGGGTGCTGTTCACGTTGCCGAAAAGGTCGGCCTCGATGGCGGTATTGATCGAGATGAGGCCGAGGCGGCGGATGATCTCGGGCTGGTTGGAGATCTCCTGCGGGCGCAGCAGGAGGCGGTGGCGGTAGTCCTCGAAGCTGCTGTAGATGGAATCGAGCACGGCCCGGCTGACGGTGAGGGCGGTGCCGCTGGCGAACCGCACCTTGCCCTTGTTGACGAGGTCAATGACCGAGTCCTGGATGACCTCGGTGTACATCTCGAACTGGGGAATGTCGGGATGATCGCCGAGCGCGCCGAGCACGGCGTTGGCGATGTCGCCCACGCCGGACTGGATCGGCAGAAAGCCCGGCGGGACGGTGCCGGCCTTGAGTTCGGCGGCGAGGAACTCGGCGACGTTCTGGCCGATGCGGCGCGTGGTCTCGTTGGGCGGGTCGAACGCCCCCGTCTCGTCGGGGAGATTGGTTTCGACGACGCCGGCGATCTTGCGGGGATCGACCTTGACGTAGGGCTGGCCGGCGCGGTCGGAAGGCTTGTAGATGGGAATCTCGCGGCGGTGGGGCGGATCCTCCGGCTCGTAGATGTCGTGGATGCCGTAGAGGACCGGCGGGTGGTAGTGGTTCAGCTCGATGAGGATCTTGTCCGCGACCCCGCAGAAGGTGGGCGTGGCGCCGACGGAGGACGTGAGCACAATCACGCCGTCGTCGGACACGCTGGCGGCCTCGATGATCGCCCAGGAGAACCGGCCCAGAAAGCCGTAGCGCACGTTCTGGGGCAGCAGGCTCAGGTGCATGTCGAAGAAGCGCGTCTCGCCGGTGTTGATGCGTTTGCGCAGGTCCGGGTCGGACTGGTAGGGCGTGCGCCAGGAGATGGCATTGGCGCGGGCCAGTTCGCCGTCCAGCGACGGGCCGGTGGAGGCGCCGGTGACCACGGCGATTTGGAACGGCCGGCCGGCGTCATGCTCGGCCCGGGCGCGGCGGGCGATGGCCTTGGGGATGACCTTGGTGGCGCCGGCGGGGGTGAAGCCGCTGAAGCCGACGGTCTGGCCGTGCTGGACTAATTCCGCCGCCTCATCGGGGGTGAGGATCGGGAAGCGGGTGTGCACGAGTTTCTGGACTGGGGAGCGCATTGAGGAGAGGTTCGGCGCAAGCGGGATCGTCGGGCGGACCTCGGCAGCGGGCAGGGACCCCACGCCGGCGGCGGCCGCCCCGGCGGCAATCGCGACGGTCGCTACGCTCTTGCTGACATCGGCGGTGATGGGCGGGCTTTTCATGAGGAAGAGCAACAGATTTGACGATTCAGCCATTATCCCGGGCCAATGGGAAGAGTACCTTTGCCCGGTTGGCGGAAAGTAACGGAAAGCGATCTCACGCGGAAGGGATGCTAATGCCGACAGAACGCCGCCCACGACGAGGCCGGCCGGGCCTCCGTCCGCGGGATGCGACGGCGGCGGCAAAAGGTGGAAAGCTGGCGCGCTGGGGCGGGGTCCGCGCGGGTTTTTCCCTCGGTCGGCAAACCGGGGCGCGGTGATTTGGCCGCCCGAACCGCCGGCGCCAGCTCACCCGGCCGAAGCCAAACGGTCTCTGGCGCCCGCCTGAAAAAGGGACGCGGTCCACGCCGAAAGGGTGCGTGGCCGGGGCCGGTTCGCCGATCGGCGGGCCCACGGCTGGCGTTCGGGTGGAGTGGTCGCAATGCGAAGTCAAGGTAATCGTTTCTAATAGGCCTACCTCTGGACTATGCCAGCATGGGGTAATCCTTGGATTAGTTCTGCGCATATATTGGCAAAATGACCTCATCGCTTGGTCTGCCGGCGGCGGACCCGGAGGAGCGGGAGAGCGAACGGGGTTGCAGCGTGACGGGTGGCGTCGTCGCGTGCCACCGTTTTCGAGCGAGGCCGCCACCGGCAGTCGAGCGGGGCACCGAGTCATCGTCAACCGCCACCGACCGCGGGCGGGCGGTCCGGCGCGAGATCGCCGCCGGAGGAATCGCCGGTGGCGCCAGGAGGGTCCGCGGATCGCGCGAACGCTACTGACTCAGTTTGTCATTGTCAGGAGCCCACCTGATCGGGCGACGAAGCAATCCATCTGGCTCGCCTTCGCTCTGCGAGCTCCGGCGCGGCTGCGCTTCTTCGACGGGCCGAGCCGAAGCCTTGGCGTAGGCTGGCTGGATCGCCATCCTCCTTCGCCAAGGCTACGGAGGACAGGCTGCCCCGCCGCTGCGGCGGGGGCTCGCGATGACAAGGCAAACTGAGTCACTATCGCGCGGCTGCTACGGCACCGCGACCACCGTGCACCGCGCCTTCTGTTCGACGTAACTGGTGACGGCGCTCTTGGCCTCGGCGCCGGCCGCATGATCGTGCCGGCCGATGATGATGCAGTCGGCCGCGATCTCGCCGCCGTATTCGACGATCTCCTGGGCCGGCTCGCCTGAGCGGATCGCCGACGATACCTGGTAACCCTCATCGCGCAGGTAACGCTCGAGGCGCCCCAGCTTGTCGACGGCCTCCTCCTCCTGGTTCGCCGTACCCGGCGGGACGTGCATGAGGACAAGCTGGCTGCGGTTGCGGCGGGCCACCATGGCGGCGCACTCGATGACCTCGGGAGTCTCCTCGGAGAAGTCGATCGGAACGAGGATCGTGCTCATGCGAGCATGGTAGCACCCAGCCCGGAGTCTGACTCCGCAGATTTTGCGAAAAACCGTGCGGACAAATCCGGCGGGATGCGGCGGCGCGGGGCCGCGACGGACGCGCAGAGCAATAAACGCTCAATAATTGGCAAGCCGTGAGGAGCGCCGGCGAGCGGCACCATCTATCATGGCGCGTCTCAAAAATGAAGCGTCATTGGACAGCTTTGTCGGCCGTGCGACCCATGCCACAAACCCGGAACAATTCCGCCCGTGCTTAAAACGGGCGGCTGGTGAACACGAGAGGGTTCGCCCGATCGTGATTCACGTGATTGAGGACTAAGTGCGCAGCTCCCCGCGGGAAACCGCGGGGAGCTTGCATTTGGGGGCCGGCGCCGGCGCCGGAGCGGGCGGGGCCGGAGGGAATGAGGTAATGAGGGTAAGGGAATGGGGCGCCTTCGGGCGATGCCTTCCGGCGATTCAGGAGCGAAGATTGAAGAGCGAAAATGGTAACAGAATTCGGACGGCCGTCGCTGGTTCTTAGCTCTCAATTCAAAACCCTTCCGCGCTACGCGCCAGGCGGAAGGCGGCATTCGTTCCTTCAGATCTAAGGTGTAAGGTCTTGGGTTTAAGCTCGGCTGTGGCGGACGGAAAACCCAAAACGCAAAACCTAAAACTCAAAACCAGCCCCCCGGCGGCGCGGGCGTGTTTTCGTTTGCGCCGGGAGCCCAAATGGGTGGATGTTGACCTGCGCGCACGGTCCATGTCGAACGACCCATCATCACCGCAATCACGCAGCAAAAGCGTCGTCGAGCACCTCAAGGCATCGCAAATCTGGCGCGATTATGAGAAGGCCTTTGGCGAGGCCACGGGTCTGCCGCTGGGCCTCCGGCCGGTGGAGACCTTCCAGTTTCCGCTCGCCGGCCACAAGCTGGAGAATCCGTTCTGTGCGCTGCTCGCCCGCACGAACCACTCGTGCGCCGCCTGCCTGCAGATGCAGCAGAAGATCGCCGAGTCGGCGAAGGTCGAGGCCCAGACGCTGCGCTGCTTCGCGGGGCTGTGCGACACCGCGATTCCCGTGCGGGTGGGCGAGAACCTCATCGCGTTCCTGCAGACCGGCCAGGTGCTGCTGCACCAGCCGAGCAAGAGCGAGTTCAAGCGGATGACCCGCCAGCTGCTCGACTGGGGCCGCGAGGTCGATATCAAGCGGCTCGAGGAGGCCTACTTCCAGACCCGCGTCATCTCAAAGCGGCAGTACGAGTCGATCGTCCGGTTGCTGGCGATCTTCGCCCAGCACCTCGCGGCGCTGAGCAACCAGCTCATGGTGCGGGAGGAGAAGGCCGAGTCCCCGATGATCGCCCGGGCCCGCGGCTTCATCACCTCCCACCAGAGCGAGGAGCTTTCGCTCAAGGACGTGGCGCGGGCGGTCAACACCAGCGCCTTCTATTTCTGCAAGATGTTCAAGCAGGCCACCGGCCTGACCTTCACCGACTACCTGGCCCGGGTGCGCGTGGAGAAGGTGAAGAACCTGCTGCTCAACCCGCACAAGCGCGTCAGCGAGGCGGCGTTCGAGGCCGGCTTCCAGTCGCTCTCCCAGTTCAACCGGGTGTTCAAGAAAATCGAGGGCGTGTCCCCCAGCGAATTCCGCGAGCAGCTGCACCCGGCGACGAACCCGGCGCCGCTCTGAAACGGCGGCGGGCCGCTCAGGCCCGGTGCGGCTGATGCCAGGGCAGCGGGCACACCGGCTTGGCGCCCGAGCCGTTGCCCGCGGCGCGCGCGTTGACCGGCGAATACTGGCAGACCTCGCAGAAGGCGTGGATTTCGCGGTGGGCCAGGAAGCGAAACGTCAGCAGCAGCTCGTCCACGCAAACGGTGGCGGCGACGTCATCCAAATGATGCTGGCTGCGCGGAATCGCCTGGGCCGCGAACGCCAGCGCCGCCTGGCCGGCGATGAAATAGTTGATGAGCGGATTCAGCCGGCAATGGCAGTCGGTGTCGACGAGGCGCGTGGCCGGGGGATGCCGCGCGAGCCACTGGTGGGCGGACCGGCTGCGAAATAGGGAGAACAGCTGCCGGATGGACTCGTCCATGAGGTAGACGAGGGTGTCGGGGTTGCCCAGGGGCGTGGTCGCCGGAGCGGCGCGCAGAAGGACCTCCCACTTGCGCTTGATGTCCGCGCGGTGGCCGTCAAGAGCCTCCAAGTACCCTTTCTTCACGGTGCCATAGTGACAGGTTATGCACCAGCCGGCAGCGCACGTCTTGGCAAGTTTTGCGCATATCTTGCAGGAGACGGGAAGATTCCGCCCCCCGAGGGAGGGCGGCGCCGTCCCGCCGCGCCTAGACGCCGAAGAACTTCGCCGCCTGATGGATGACCTCGACCAGCCGGTCGACCTCCTCCGGCGTGTTGTAGAAGTAAAAACTGGCGCGGGTCGTGGCGGGAACGCCCAGCTTCCGCAGGAGCGGCTGGGTGCAATGGTGCCCGCCCCGCAGGGCGATGCCTTCCTGGTCGGCAAACGTCACCACGTCGTGCGCGTGGACGCCCGGCAGGACGAAGCTCACCAGGCCGCCGCGCTCGCCGGGCGGACCGAGCAGGCGGATGCCGGGGATGTCCTGCAAGCGGGCGTAGGCGGCGCGCGCCAGGGCCATGTCGTGGGCGGCGATGGGCGCGCGCCCGACGGCGTCGAGGTAGTCCATGGCCGCGTGCAGGCCCACGGCGCCGGCGATGTCGGGCGTGCCGGCCTCGAACTTGTGCGGCACCTTGTTCCAGGTGCTCTGCTCAAACTCGACCGAGGCGATCATCTCGCCGCCGCCCTGGAAGGGATCGAGCGACTCGAGCAGCTCGCGCCGGCCGTACAGCGCGCCAATGCCGGTGGGACCGGCCATCTTGTGGCCGGAGAAGGCCAGGAAGTCGCAGCCCAGGGCCTGCACGTCGACCGGCATGTGCCCCGCGCTCTGGGCGGCGTCGACCAGCGAAAGCACGCCGTGGTGGCGCGCGCGGGCGCACAGCTCCGCCGCGGGATTGATGGTGCCGAGCGAATTCGAGACGTGGGCGAACGCAAAGAGCTTCACGGGGCCGGCCAGCAGGCGGTCGAGGTGGCTCAGATCCAGCAGGCCTTCGTCGCCGGTGACCGGCACGAAGCGGAGCTGCGCCCCCGTGCGCCGGGCCAGGAGCTGCCACGGCACGAGATTGCTGTGATGCTCCATCTCGGTCGCCAGGATGACGTCGCCGGGTTTGAGGCGGGATGTCAGGGCGTAGGCCACGAGGTTGATGCTCTCGGTGGTGCCGCGCGTGAAGACGATCTCCTCCGGCGCCGCGGCGTGGATGAACTGCGCGGCGCGGGCGCGGGCCGCCTCGTAGGCGAGGGTGGCCCGGTAACTCAGTTCGTGTATGGCGCGGTGGACATTGGCGTTGTCCCGCTCGTAATAGCGGACCAGCGCCGCGATGACCGCGCGCGGCTTCTGGGTGGTGGCGGCGTTGTCGAGGTAGACGAGCGGCCGGCCGTGGACCGTCTGCTGCAGGATGGGAAAATCCGCGCGCAGCGCGGCCCAATCGGAGGCGGGGGCGGGCGGGTTCATTCGGTGGTGGCCGGCGCGGTGTCGCCGTGCAGGGCGTTGAGGGCGGCGTGCCAGCCGAGCGTGGCGCATTTGATGCGGGCGGGAAACTGGTGCACGCCGGCGAAGGCGGAGAGATCCAGATCCTCCTCGTCCGGCTGCCCCTGGGTGACGATCGTCCGGAACCGGTCGAACAGCGCCTCGGCTTCCGCCACCGTCCGGCCCTTGAGCCGCATCGTCATCACGGAGGTGGAGGCCTGCGAGATGGCGCAGCCGGCACCCTCAAAGCTGATGTCGGCGATACGGTCGCCCTCGACGCGCAGGTAGACCGTGACCTCATCCCCGCAGACGGGATTGCTGCCCGCGGCCACCCGGTTGGCCGTGGGGAGCTTGTGAAAGTTCCGCGGGCGGCGGTTGTGGTCGAGGATGACGGTCTGGTAGAGTTCGGTCAGATCCATGAAGGCGGCGAACCTAAGCCGGAATGGGGCGGACCGCTAGTCCGAAGATCTCACTCCTGGAGGTGCGAGATCTTCGCCCGGTCGGGCCGACTTCTCGCCGGGGCGGGCGGTTTTCGGAGAACGTCGAGGCGGGCGGAGCGGGACCCGGGGCGCGCCCGGAGGCGGCGGCCTCACGGAAACAGCCATTGCTCGGTCCACGCATCGCGCTCCCGCACGAAGATGGTGCGCTCGTGGCGGCGGAAGGGTTTCTCCTTCCAGAACTCGATGCGCTCCGGGATCACGCGGTAGCCCGACCAGAAGGGCGGGCGGGGCACCGCGCCCAGCGGGTAACGCAGCGCGACGCCGGCGCAGGCCAGCTCGAGCTCATAATAACCCGACATGGGCCGCGACTGCTGCGAGGCCCAGGCGCCGAGCTGGCTCAGGCGCGGGCGGGTCGCAAAGTAGGCGTCGGCCTCGGCGTCGCTCACCCGCTCGACCCGGCCGCTGACGCGCACCTGCCGGTGGAGCGGATCCCAGTGAAAGCAGAGCTCCGCGCGCGGGTTGGCCCGGAGGGCGTCGGCCTTCGCGCTCTCCAGGTTGGTGTAGAAGACGAACCCGCGCGCGTCGGCCTGTTTCAACAGCACCATGCGCACGGTGGGGCGCCCGTCGGCGTCCGCCGTGGCCAGGGCCACGGCTGTGGGCTCGTCCAAGCCGCACCGCTTGGCGTCCTCGAGCCAGGACAGGAAGTGGGCGATGGGATCGGTCATGGGAAGCGCCGGAGCGGCCGGTGGACAAAGTAGCCGCGTTGGGGGGACGCGGCTACTCCGATCGGATGTTAGTTGGAGGCTGCCTCAACCACTGGTCACGGACTTGATGGTGACGGGACCATCGCCGTTCTTGGGTGGCGGCTTCGGCGGCGGCACCGCGGGGGCGGGCGCGGCCGGAGCCGGGTTGGCGGCAAGCTTTTGATAGTAGGCGAAGCGCTTGTACACCTCCGCCTGGGCCAGGACGTCGAGTTCGTGCGAACGCTCGGGATTCTTCTTCTCCAGCATCCGGAAGCGATTCTCCGACTTGGTGTAGTGGGTGAGCTCGCCCTTGGGGGCGGGCGAATCCAGCACCATCGGGTTCTCCCCGCGCTCGGCCCGGCGCGGATCGTAGCGGAAGAGCGGCCAATAGCCGGTCTCGACCGCGAGCTTCTGGTGCTCGATGCCGTCGGTCAGCGAATAGCCGTGCGAGATGCAGTGGGCGAAGGCGATGACCAGCGACGGGCCGGGATAGGATTCGGCCTCGCGCAGGGCGGCCAGCGTCTGGGTGTCGCGGGCGCCGAGGGCGACGCGGGCGACGTAGATGTTGCCATAGGTCATGGCGAGCAGGCCGAGGTCCTTCTTGCCGATGGACTTGCCGCCCATGCTGAAGCGGGCCGCGGCTCCGAGGGGCGTGGCCTTCGAGCACTGGCCGCCGGTGTTCGAATAAACCTCGGTGTCGAGGACGAGGACGTTGACCTTGCGGCCGGAAGCCAGGACGTGGTCCAGGCCGCCGTAGCCGATGTCGTACGCCCAGCCGTCACCGCCGAGAATCCAGACGCTCTTGGTGACGAGATAGTCAGCCAGATCGCTGAGTTCGCGCGCGGCGGGATCCGCAGGCAGGTCGGCGAGCTGGTCGCGCAGCTCGACCACCCGGGCCCGCTGGGCGGCAATGCCCGCTTCGGTGCCCTGGTCGGACTTGAGGAGCGCCTCGACGAGGGGCGGGCCGACCCGCGCGGCGAGCTGTTGGACCAGCTGGCGCGCCCGGGCCTGTTTCCGGTCAAGGCTCAGGCGGACGCCCAGGCCGAACTCCGCATTGTCCTCGAAGAGCGAGTTGGACCAGGCCGGGCCGCGGCCCTCGTCATTGCGGGCGTAGGGCGTGGTCGGCAGGTTGCCGCCGTAGATGGAGGAGCACCCGGTGGCGTTGGTGATGACCACCCGGTCGCCGAAGAGCTGGGTGAGCAGCTTGACGTAGGGGGTCTCGCCGCAGCCGGAGCAGGCGCCGGAGAATTCGAAGAGCGGATCGAGGAACTGCGCGCTCTTGACCTGGTCGAGCTTGAGCGTCGCGCGGTTGGGCGAGGGCAGTTTCAGGAAGAACTCGAAGTTCTGCCGTTCCGCCACGCGCAACGGCGCCTGCGGCGCCATGTTGATGGCCTTCTTCGCCGGATCGGTCTTGCTCTTCACCGGGCAGAACTGCACGCACAGCTCGCAGCCGGTGCAGTCCTCCGGGGCGACCTGCAGGGTGTAGCGCATGCCCTTGACGTCGGGGGAGCGGAAATCAGTGGCATGGAAGCCCTCCGGCGCGCCGGCCAGGGCCTCGGGCGGATAGTACTTGGCGCGGATGGCGGCGTGCGGGCAGATCTCGACGCACTTGTTGCACTGGATGCACAGCGCCATGTCCCACACCGGAATCTCGTCGGCGAGGTTGCGTTTCTCCCAGCGGGAGGTGCCGGTCGGCCACGTGCCGTCCGGCGGGAAGGCGCTGACCGGAAGGTCGTCGCCGCGGCCGGAGAGCATGACGGCGGTGATGTTGCGGACAAAATCGGGCGCATCCTCGGGCACGGGCGGCGGGCGGTGCACGGTGGAGGTGGCGCCGGCGGCCGGGAGCGGGACCTCATGGAGCGCCTCGAGCGCGCTGTCCACGGCGGCGGTGTTCTTCTTCACCACTTCCTCGCCCTGCCGGCCGTAGGATTTCTTGATCGCCTTCTTGATGCTGTCGAGGGCCTGCGGGAGCGGCAGCACGCGGCTGAGCCCGAAGAAGCAGGCCTGCATGATGGTGTTGATGCGCCCGCCGAGCCCGCAGGCGCGGGCGACGGCGCCGGCATCGATGGCGTAGAAGCGCAGTTTCTTCCGGATGATCTCCTGTTGCGTTTCCACGGACAGCCGGTTCCAGAGCGTCTCGACCGGGCCGGGGGCGTTGAGCAGGAACACGCCGCCGGGCGCGGCATGGTCGAGCACCGGCTGCGTCTCGAGCAGGAAGAACTGGTGGCAGGCCACGAAGTCGGCGTGGCGCACGAGGTAGGGCGCCCGGATGGGCGTCGCGCCGAAGCGCAGGTGGGAGATGGTGGTCGCGCCGGATTTCTTCGAATCATAGACGAAGTAGCCCTGGGCGAACTTGCCGGCCTCCTCGCCGATGATCTTGATGGTGTTCTTGTTGGCGCCCACCGTGCCGTCGGCCCCCAGGCCGAAGAAAACGGCGCAGGTGCGCTCCGGCGGCTCGATATTCACCGCCGGATCGTAGCTGAGCGACAGGCCCGTGACGTCGTCGTGGATGCCGATGGTGAAGGGATTCTTGGGCGTGGGCCGGCCGAGCTCGGCAAACACGCCGAGGACCATGGCCGGATTGAACTCCTTGGACGAGAGGCCATAGCGGCCGCCGGTGATGGTGATCCGGCCGCCCCGCGGCTTGAACCAGCCCGCCAGCTCGGCTTCGCGGAGCGCGGTGACCACGTCGACATAGAGCGGCTCGCCGACGGCGCCGGGCTCCTTGGTGCGGTCGAGCACCGCGATGGAGCGGACCGTGGCCGGCAGGGCCTGGGCAAACGCCTTGACGGAGAAGGGCCGGTAGAGCCGGACCTTCACGACACCGGTCTTCTCGCCGTTGGCATTGAGCCAGGCGGCGGTCTCGGCGGCGGTCTCGGCGCCCGAGCCCATGATGACGAGCACCCGCTCCGCCTCGGGGTGACCTTCGTAGTCAAACAGGTGGTAGGACCGGCCGGTCAGCTTGGCGAACTGGTCCATCGTTTCCTGCGTGATGCCGGGGATGGCGTCGTAGAAGCGGTTGATGGATTCGCGGGCCTGGAAGAACACATCCGGGTTCTGGGCGGTGCCGCGCAGGACGGGATGATCCGGGGTCAGGCTGCGGCGGCGGAAGGCGGTGAGCGCGTCCGTATCGATCAGCGCGCGCAGGGTGTCGTCGTCGAGGCGGTTGACGGAATTGACCTCGTGCGAAGTGCGGAAGCCGTCGAAGAAATGGAGGATGGGCACGCGGGTGAGCAGGGTGGAGGCGTGCGCGATGGCGGCGAGATCGTGCGCCTCCTGCGGGGAGTTGGAGGCCAGCATTGCCCAGCCGCACTGGCGGCAGGCCATGACATCGGAGTGGTCGCCGAAGATCGAGAGGGCGTGTGTGGCGAGCGTGCGCGCGCTGACATGGATGACGCACGGCGTGAGCTCACCGGCGATCTTGTACATGTTGGGGATCATCAGCAGGAGCCCCTGCGAGGCGGTGAAGGTGCTGCCGAGCACGCCGCCCTGCAAAATGCCGTGCACCGCACCGGCCGCGCCGCCCTCGGACTGCATCTCGATGATCTCCGGGACCTGGCCCCAGATGTTGGGCTGATGGGCCACCGCCCATTCGTCAGCGTATTCGGCCATCGTGGAGGACGGCGTTATGGGATAGATGGAGAAGATCTCGCTGAGGCGGTAGGCCACGGAGGCGACGGCCTCATTCCCATCTAGGGTTGAAACGACGGATTTGGCGGCAGTTTTCACGGCAAAGGTGTGACTAAGTGGTTGAGGATCCAGCGGGTTTGAAAGGATAGCCCGGTTCCAGGGGCACCGCTCCGCATCCGTTGGCGAGCATTGCGCAGATATTGAAAGCGATCCGGACGGGGAAACCCGGCGGGAGAGGGCGGTGGCCCCCGCCCGGGCCCAAAAAAGCCCCGGTGGGGGGACCGGGGCCGGAAAGGGACGTCTCGGCTGCCGCGGGCTTATTTGGCCGGCGGCGGGGGCGGGAGCTTGGTCAGGAAGCTGTCGTCGACCTTCTGCGCCACGACGCTGTACATCCGCTGCAGATCCAGTTCGGCGTCGCGGCGGTCGATCTTGGCCTTCTCGACCCGGGCCGAGGCCTCAAAGACCTCGCGATTCGTGGCTTCCCGCTGGTTGCGCAGATCGGCGATCCCCTTCTGGAGGTCGGCTATCTGCTGGGTCAGGGTGGTCGACTCCGCCAGCCAGCGGCTGGTTTCCTCGCGGACCTGGTTATCCTGATCCTCCTGCTGCTTGCGGAGCTTTTCCTCGCGCTCGCGATCCTTCTTGGCGCGCTCTTCCTGCTGCCGGATGGCATCCTGCTGGGCTTTGAGTTCGATCTGATGGCGGTTGGCCTCGTCAATCGCCGCCTGCTCGGCCTGGTGTTTCTGTTCGGCCACGGCCGCGGCGACCATTTGCGGCTTCGCGACCTGCGTATAGTAGACGCCGAAGACAATCAGCAGAAAGGTGGGGAATAAGACGTAGAACTTGCTCATGGAATCAAAGGATCGGGGTTGGACGGGCTCAGTCTTTCTTGGCGGCCTTCGCGGCGGCTTCGGCGTCCGCCCGGGCCTTCTCCGCCGCGGTAATCTTGTCCAGGATCGCGTAATAGGTCTTCACGTTGTTCTGGGCCTGGAGGACGTAGGTGCGCAGAAAGGCCTCTTCATCGAGGTACTGCTTCTTCTGCATCTCCAGCTGGGCGATGCCCGCCTTGATCTCGTCGGCGTCGGACTTCAGGCGGTCCAACTGGGGCTTGAGCCGCTTGTTGACGTCCTCGAAGACCTGGTTGCGCTTGTCCGTGAGGGCCTGGCGGGCGGCATTCTCCTCCTCCGTTTTCTTTTCCTTGGCGGCGCGCTCCGCGGCGCGCTTGGCCTGCGCGGCGATTGCATCCTCGATGGCTTTCTTGCGGGACTCGGCTTCCTTGATGATTCTCGCCTTCCGTTCCTCCTGCAGCCGGAGCTCCACCTGGTGCTGCCGTTCGGCGGTACCCCGCGCGAAGTTCCAGTAGAAGGCGGAAAAGACCAGGAGGCCGAGGACGGGCCAGATGACGTAGACTTTTTTCATAACGGGCAGCTTGGCTTGAAGGTGGAGGGGGGTTAGTGGGCTTGGAGGGCGTTGAGCCGGTTGTCGCGGTCCAGGATGGACGCCTTGATTGCTTCCAGCATCCGGGCGGCCTCCTTGGCGGCCTCGGGATACTTGGCGGCCTCCTGGGCCGCCTTCATGGCGTTGTCGTATTCTTTCAAGTCATAGGCGAGCCACGTGTAGAACAACCATCCCACCTGCGGCTTTTCCGTGCCGCCGTTGGCCACGCACAGCTTGATGTGCTCCAGGGCTTCCTTTTCCCGGTTTATTCCGGAGTAGATCTGGGCGATCTGATACTCGATCGGCCCGGAGTTGGGGAACACCTTGGCCGCATCCTCCAGCGACTGGATGGCCTTCAATTCCAGATGCTGCTCCTGGTACGAGTAGGCCAGCAGCTGCCAGTTCCCGATCGTGGATTCGATGCCGCCGTTCCGCAGTCCCGCGTCGAGCAGGTCGCAGGCGCGGTTGTACTGGTTGACGGCAAAGTAGATTCCGACCAGATTGTAGTTGTCCTTCGGCGAGTTCAGGAAGCCGAGCTTCTGCGCCCGGTCAAAGGTGAGGATGGCGCGCACATTGTACCGGTAGGCCGCCGGGTCGTCGTGTTTTTCCGCGGCGGTGTTGGCCAGCTGGATGTAGGTGAAGGCCAGCTGCTGCCAGTAGCTCTTGTTCTCCGGCTTGTCCTTGAGCCGCAACTCCAGGTATTCATACCCTTCCTCCAGGCGGTTGAGCTGGAACAGGGCGGAGATCTTGAGCTGATAAAAGACGTCGCGCGGGTGGGTCGCGGCCGTCAGGCCGCGGTCGATCCACTTCAGGGCTGTCTCCATCATGGGCACGTCCGTCTTCTGCTCGCCTTTGATTTCAATTCCCTGGCCGAGGGTGAAGTACACCGAGGAGATGAACTGGATGTTGTCCTGGGTGAGGTTCTGGGAATTCATGGTCTTGAGCCACCGTTCGAGGAGGCGCAACGTCTTGGTAAAATACTCGGCCTGCACCTTGGGGTCCTTCGCCGTCGCGCCCTCCTGATAATTGAGCTGCGCGATGTTATAGACGGTCTCCAGCGCGTTCCTCTCGGCGAAATAGTGATGCTGGTCGTCAATTGCCAGGCTGCGCTCGAGCCCAGCCAGCATGCCGGCCGTGTCGCCCTTTTGCTGGCAGGTATTCGCCCGGATTTGATACATCAGCGCCGCGTCGTAACTGTCGGCGGGGACCTTCGCCAGCACGGCGTCGACCACGGTGAGCGCCTTGGCCCAGTCCTTGGCGTCGAGCGCGGGGCGCAGGTTCTCATTGACCTGGTCGTTGGCGAATTCCGAGAGCTGGGGCGGCTCCGGCAGGGCGGCGCGGGCGCACGCCAAGCCCAGGCCGAACACGACGGCGGCGCGCAACGCTTGCAGATAGAGGTTGGTCCGGAACAGAGCCATGATGAAGGCGGGGGAAGAACGGTTCAGTCGTTGAAACTAAAGACGATGGGCACCGACATCCGCGTGTTCACGGCGCGGCCGCCCCGGCGGCCGGCACGGAATTTCCACTTGCTGACCGCCTGCACGGCCGGCGCCTCGAACTCGCGGTGGGTCGCGTTGATGACGTAGGCGTCGCGCACGTCGCCGTTGGAGTCCACGATGAAACCGATGTTCACCTCGCCCGTGATGCCGGCGCGCCGCATTTCATACGGGTAGATCGGCTGCTGCTGGACGCGCGCGACCGGGATCTGGTCCAGTTGGGACAAGTCGAAGATCTGGCCGAGGCCGCGGCCGAATCCGGTCGGGCGGGTGGGCGGGATGGTGACGACACCCTTGGCCTGATCGAGACCCGGCGGCGGCGGAGGGGAAACCTCCACGACGAACGAGGCGTTCGGGACGATGTTCGGAATGTCGACGAGCGACGGGGGCGCGAACGTCACCGGGGTGGCGTCCTCGTCCGGCGGCAATTCGTCCGCCCGTTTTTCCGGCGGCTCGGGCGGGAGCGTGGGCATCTCGATCTGGATCGTGTCATCCTGCTGGGCGGCCGCGTGTCTCTTCTCCGTCGGATGCCGGTTGAAGCCGAGCAGGAGACTCGAATGCAATCCGACCGATACCACAATACCGATGATGAGTTCCTTCCGCATGAGAGTTTTTCGCCGAGGTTGAGAACAGGTGGTGTAGTCGGGATCGCGCCGGGATCACTTCCCGGTCTGACGGGTGCGGGTCTCCATCGACACCTTCTCAATGCCGGTTCTGCGGATCTGGTCGAGGACCAGGACAGTGACCCCCCATTTGGCCCGGTCATCGCCGGCCACGAGGATCCGGGGCAGCTCCGATTGTTTCTTGTACTGTTCCAAGCGGCCCTTGAGTTCATCGACGTCGAACAGCTCGCGGTTCCAATACAGGTTGCCTTGGTCGGAGACCTGGATGGTGACCATGTCCTTGGTATTGGTTTCCGGGCTGGGCTGGTTCGACGAGACAGGCAGGTCGATCGGCAGCGACTGGATGCGGTTGAGCGACAACGTGAAAAGCACGAAGGTGGCGAGCAGGAAGAAGATGACGTCGATCAGCGGGATGATCTCAATGCGCGCCTTCTTGCGGTAGCGGAGGGTGATGCGGGTGCCTTCCATGGAAGATCGTGGTTCGCCGGGTTTGCGGTCACATTACCTATGACGTCGATCCGGGAGATTTCTTAGGGTGGATCGGGGGCGGCTCCTACTGGACGCGGGTCTCGATATAGATCTTCGGGATGCCGGCGATGCGGACCTGATCGACGACATAGGTGATCTGGGCAAACAGGGTGCGCTCATCCCCGTTGATCAGGATGCGCGCATCTTCGCCTTCCTCCATCCGGTACTTCGTCAGGCGGGCGAGGAACTCATCGAGGGTGATGAGTTCCTTGTCCCAGGCGATGGTGCCCTCGGCCGTGACCGTGATGGTGACGGCGCCGGACGGGTCGCGGGGAATGGTCATCTCCGCCTTGGGCAGCAGGACCGGCAGACCTTCCGTCTTGTTCAGCGACAGCGTGAAGAGCACGAAGGTGGCGAGCAGGAAGAAGATGACGTCGATCAGCGGAATGATCTCAATGCGGGCTCTCTTTTTGCCGCCAGTACCACCGCCACCATGCATGGTTTAGAAGGGTCGGTTGTTGGTCCGCCGAGGAGTTGCCGGGGAACGCGGTGCGCTTATTTGTCGGTAGCCGCCCCCGCGGGCGCCGCCCGCCGCACGATCAGTTCGAGGGCGCTGCCGGCATCCTCGACTTCATGCCGGGCCTCTTCCAGGCGGGCATTGAGGATGTTGAAGGGGAAGAGCGTGCAGACGGCGACGAGGAGACCGCAGGCCGTGGCAATGAGCGCCTCGGCCACACCACCCGTGATGCTGCCGGCCTTGGAGGCGATGTCGCCACCCGTGCCGAGCGAACCGAACGTGGCCATCATGCCCGTGACCGTGCCGAACAGGCCGAGCAGCGGGGCGGCCGTGATCACGGTGTCGAGCGTGGCCAGGCCCTGCTGGAAGCGCGCGAGTTCCTGGTTGGAGGCGCGGATGAACGCATTGGACATGGAGGTGTCCCGGTGGGTCAGCGCGTAAAGCACGGTGCGGACCACGAAGTCCTTGCTTTTCTGGCCGAACGCGATGGCGCCGTCGAAGTCCTGTTCCTCCACTTTCTCGAGGATCTTCTCCACCATCTCGTGATCGCGGTAAATGTTCTCGCGCGCGATGAAGATGATGCGCTCGACGACGACGGTCAGAGCGAGGAGCGAAACAGCCAGCATGGGCCACATGGCGAATCGTCCCGCTTGGAACAACTCCATCGGGGTCTTACCCATGATTATCTCGAAGGCCAGAGGTAGTTGCGATGTAATCATAATCGGATGGTGGGTGAATTAAGGTTGGTGGTGATCAGAAAGCGGGCAGACGGGATTGGGGAGTGAGGGTCAGGCGCCGCGGCGGCGCGGTTCAATCGGGCAAATGGGAAGCGATAGCAGCAACTTTGCCGAGGGGGAGCAAAAAATGCGACGGCCGGTGAATATTAGCGGGGTGGCGGCGGATGAAGTGGCTCGAATAATAGCCGGCGTCAGCGACTCGGATTTGCAGGGGAAACCGCCGTAGATTTTCCGGCCGGGGGCGGCCAGCCATCTTTCGGCAAGGTTCCAGATGGGGATAGATGCTGGGGTGGGATTGGCAACAATCAAAAGCGTGGAGTGAAAATTGGTTATGGAGCGCGGTCGCTGTCAATTCCCTTTCTCAGGCTTCCTGCGGTCAACCATCCCGGCGGGCGGCCCGCCACCAGCCGGGGCGCCGCTTCGATCCTCGTCACGGAAGCGTGCGGCGAACGGGGCTGGAATGGAGTGGCTGCCCGACTAGGACTCGAACCTAGACAAACGGATTCAGAGTCCGTTGTGCTACCATTACACCATCGGGCAGTGAAACCCTTCAGACCGGATCAGCCGGCGCGGCGCGGGCGGACTTCCGCCGGCCGCCGCTGCCTTGGGTCTGTCAAACGGCGGCGAAGGCGGATGGAGCCGGCGATGGGACTCGAACCCGCAACCCCCTGTTTACAAAACAGGTGCTCTGCCATTGAGCTACGCCGGCGTGTGTCACCGACTATCGGAAAAGGAAATGCAAATAACAGCTGACCCGCACCCGAACCCGGCTCGCGGAGCAGAGATTGGTGGCTCCCCGGGGACTCGAACCCCGAACCTACTGATTAAGAGTCAGCTGCTCTGCCAATTGAGCTAGGAAGCCAGAGCGGAAGGGGAAACGCTCGACAACATGGGGGTGAAGTCAACCCCGTTTTCCTTTCGGCCCTCGGGCGAAAAGCGCGGCGGCGGCGGCGCGGATCCGGCCGGGGACGGCGCTCTGGAACCGGGCCCGTCGCAGACGCCGGAGGCGGGCGGGCGACCGGTCGTTTGGCGGCAGTTTTTCCTCCCGGGAACGCGTCCCTACTTTCCCCTTGCCAACGTCGGTGGCGTCTCTTGTTCTGACCCGCTCCGCTCGTCGGAGTCATCTCATGCAAAAGACCAAGAAGTCCGTGGCCAAACGCTTCAAATTGTCCGCCCGGGGCAAGCTGCTCCGGCGCACCCCGGGCTTCCGTCATCTGCTCTCCGCGAAGACCAACAAGCAGAAGCGACGGGCGTCCAAGGACAAGCTCGTGGCGCCCGGCCACGCGGCGGCGCTCAAGCGCTGCCTGCCGTTCGGCCTCTGAGCGCGTCAACCCTCCTTTCGCCCGGCGGGTGATTTCCCAGGCGACCCGCCGGCGACCTTAACCACACCCATCCAACATGCCTCGTGTCACCAACTCCCCCGCGTCGCGCAAGCGCCGCAAGAAGGTGCTGAAGTACGCCAAGGGCTACTTCGGCAACAAGTCGAAGCTCTACCGGTACGCCAAGGAGGCCGTCCAGCACGGTTGGCAGTACGCCTATGCCGCGCGCAAGAAGAAAAAGAGCGACTGGCGCGGTCTCTGGATCGTGCGCGTCAACGCCGCCTGCCGGAACGCCGGCCTCAGCTACAACCGCTTCATCGAGGGCCTGAAGGCCGCCGACATCGCGCTCGACCGCCGGATGCTGGCTGACCTGGCCGTGCGGGACGAAGCGGCGTTCAACGCCCTGGTGCAGAAAGCCCGGGCGGCGTTGGAGGCCAAGGGGCGTCCGGCCGGCGCCGCCAAGGCGTAGGCGGGGCCCCGCGCGGGCCACCCGAGGCTCGCCTTTCGGTTCACAAACCATTTTTCTGCAGGACGGGTCTCCGCGCCGGAGCCCGTCCTTTCTGTTTTCAACCGCTGATTGCCCGGGTAAGCCCAGGGGAAACCAACCCGTATGTCATGCCTAGCGCCTTGTCTGCCGCCCCCCCACCGTCGGCCGGGTCGGATGCGATGATTTGCTGATCCGTGACCATCCGTGTGATCCGTGATTGAGTGGATTTCCCTCATGCAAGACCAACTCTCCGCCCTGCTCTCCCAAGCCCGCGCCGAGTTCGCCACCCTCCGCACCCGGCCCGAATTTGAGGCGGCCAAGGCCCGCCTGGTCGGACCCAACGGCTCCCTCACCGCGCTGATGAAGCAGATGGGCGCCGTGCCCAAGGACCAGCGCCCGGCGCTCGGCCGGCTCATCAACGACGCCAAGGCCCAGCTCCAGACCCTCTTCGACCTCGCCCTGCGCGCCCTGGAGGCGGCCGAGATCACGGCCCAGCTCGGGCCGCCCGTCGACGCCTCGCTGCCCTCGCCCGATGGCGGTCCGGGCACCTACCATCCGCTCACCCAGGTGCGCGAGGAGATGTGCCGCATCCTGCGCAAAGTCGGCTTCATCGTGGCCGACGGGTCGGAGGTCGAGACCGAGTTCTATTGCTTCGACGCGCTCAACACGCCCGCCGATCATCCCTCGCGCGAACTGTCGGACACCTTTTACCTTCCCGAGACGGCGCGGTTCGGCAACGTCTCCCGCCGGGTCGAGGGCGAGAAATACCTGCTGCGCACGCACACCTCGTCGGTGCAGATCCGCACCATGCTGCACCAGCCGCCGCCGGTGCGCATCGTCTCGCCCGGCCGCACCTTCCGCCGCGACACGACCGACGCCACCCACAGCGCCAACTTCCACCAGCTCGAATGCCTCTACGTCGACCGGGAGGTGACCGTGCGCGATCTCAAGGCGCTGCTCGACTACATCTTCGCCTCGCTCCTCGGGCCCGACACCAAGACGCGCTTCCGGCCGCATTACTTCGGCTACACCGAGCCCAGCTTCGAGGTCGACCTGTCCGCCCGGCACCTCCCCAAAGTCCGGAAGGAATGGATCGAGATCGGCGGCTGCGGCATGGTCGATCCGGCGGTGTACGAGGCGGTCGGCTACGACCCGCAGGCGTGGACCGGCTACGCCTTCGGCATGGGCCTCGAGCGCCTCGCCATGATGCTCTACGGCATCGATGACATCCGCTATTTCTACCAGAACGACCTGCGGTTCCT